>JAADGJ010000076.1:0-159580 GCA_013152435.1 Chloroflexota bacterium
ACCCCAATGCGGAAAACAACGCAGCCACAGAAGATACCATCGTGGTCAGCCAGGCCGATCTCTCCATCACGAAGACGGACGAACCAGATCCGGTGATAGCCGGTGAATCCCTCACCTACACGCTGACCATCACCAACGCAGGCCCATCGGATGCCGCGGGTGTGGTGGTAACGGACACACTGCCGACAGGGGGGATCTTTGACTCAGCTACGCCCAGTCAGGGCACGTGTAGTGAAGTCGAGGGAGTCGTCGTCTGCGACTTGGGCACTATCGTCCATGGGGACAACGCCACCATCGCCATCGTCATGACTGTTGATCCAGCCTCTTCGGGGCTAATCATCAACACGGCCCAGGTAACGGGCGATGGGACGGATCCCAGATTGGAGGATAACGGGGTCGAGGAAGGGACCGTGGTGACCCGGCGCGCGAATCTGTCCGTCACGAAGGTGGACGATCCGGATCCAGTGGTGGCTGGTGGAGCCCTCACTTACACGTTGACCATTGCCAACGCGGGCCCGTCGGATGCCAGTGGTGTGATCGTGACGGACACATTACCGGCCGAGGTGGCCACCAGCTCGATCATCCCTAGCCAGGGATCATGTGGTGAGGCCGAAAGCATGATCGCTTGTGAGCTGGGCGATGTGCCCAGTGGGGACATCGCCACGGTGATCATCGTCACCGTGGTAGACCCGTCTGCCTCGGGCGTCATTACGGATACGGCCCAGGTGGTGGGGAACGAGACGGATCCTGATACGCAGGACAACCAGATCATCGAAGAGACCACCCTTGTCAGGCGAGCCGATCTCTCCATCACGAAGGCGGATGAGCCGGATCCGGTCGTGATCAGCGGGACGCTCACGTACATTCTGACAGTCGTCAACCTCGGTCCATCGGACGCTACAGGCGTGATCGTGACGGACACGTTGCCTGCGGAGGTAACGTTCAATTCGGTCACGCCCAGCCAGGGATCATGCGGTGGGGTAGCAGGCGTAGTCACCTGTGAGTTGGGTACGGTGGTTTCGGGTGGTACGGCGACCGTCACCCTGGCCATGACGCCCACGGTGACAGGGCTGATCACCAATACGGCTCAGACATCAGGCCGTGAGCCGGATCCCGACACCGAAAACAACATGGCCCAACAGGAGACAACGGTGGCAGTCTACGGACAGGTGGCTGGTTGGGTGTTCGTGGACCTGGATGGGGATGGCCACCGGAATCCCTATGCAGGCGAGACGGTCGGTGTGCCTGGGGTCTATGTGACGTTGCGTGACGAAGGAAGGGTGCTGATTACGGTGCGAAGCACGAACCCCACAGGATGGTATCAGTTTGACGAGATACCACCTGGACGGTACTGGGTAGAGGAGGAGCAACCGGACGGGTATGCCAGCACCAGTCCGGATGTGGTGGAGGTGGAGGTAGTGGCCGGGAGACAGCACATCGTTGATTTTGGTGAGCAGCTGTTCACGCCTACGCCGACGCCTACCGAGGTGCCTCCTACGCCGACGGATACGCCCACACCCACGCCGACGCCTACAGAGGCGCCCCCTACGCCGACGCCCACCTTTACACCCACGCCGACGCCTACCCAAGTGCCAGCGATCGAGTCTTATCTGCCGTTGATCCTCACTGAGCAATCCTAAACGCCAGCCATTCACAAGCAGAGCCCGGAGCCGCTATCCTAAAGCAGCTCCGGGCTATCCATGGTGAAAATCGTTCACTATGGAGAAGAAGATGTCCGTGCAGGCGATGAGGATTCTTATGTGACATAAGTTAATGTTTGCCAGGTTGATATTAGCATAGTAAGGAGCAGCGCATGAACACCCTCACGAAATGGTGAGAGGAGAGGACGCCGGCGATCCACCCGGTACAGGCAGCAGCACGTAGATGCCCAATACTTCCGCCGGCAACTGCGGCTCAACGGTGAGTCGACCCTCGCGGGTGATCTTGCGCACGCGGTGGTGGGCTTCCAGGAGGCGCTTGGCACGCTGCTCGGCCAGGCCGTTTATATCGGGTGTCAGATCTTCCAGCCATGAGAGGGCTTCGGTCAGCCACTCCACACGTTCAGCGGAGCTGACGTTGGCCCGAGGCTGTGCCTCGCTGAGTAGGCACAGCGCCTCGGATTCAGACAGCCACTCCAGCTTGCCTGGCCGACCGCTGAAACCACATACCAGGCACTCCTCCGCCAGATTCGGGGTAGTCTGCCGGGTCTTCAAGAGGTAGCGCAGGCGCAACAACAGCAGCGTGGTACGCCGCGTCACGGCGTCGGTGCGGATGACGGCGCTGCGGGCTGCGGGCGGTGTCTCATTCCCCGGGTCGAGGGCCTGGCCCAGGAGGTATTCCGCCAGGGCGGCCGTCAAGGGATGGTTGCGGCCGACGTATGTGACGCCCTCCGGCGGTGGTGACTGGAAGGTAATGCGCCATTCGCCGCCATCTCCCAAGTGGTCTCGCAGATCGTTGGGCAACTGCTGTGTGTCCAGACGCCATACGCCATCGCGCACCGGCCGCAATGGCACGCCTAACCGCTGGCAGGCGGTGCGCACAAAGCGCTCAATCGCGTCTGGGTTGCCCAACACGGCATCGGTCTCCTCCATCTCTCGTGCCACCTCGTCCGGCTTGATGGCGTGCTGGGCGAAGCGGGTGCGGCTGACCCGCTCACGGTCCATTGCTTCATCCCACTGCTTGTGAACAGCTTCAATATCCAGGCCTTCCAACTCGAACAGGCTCAACTGGCGCGCGACGGTGCTCTCGCTTCGCAAGAAGAGGGAGCGTAGTATGGCCTCGACCACGCTCTCGCTCTCTACCGGAACTGGCACGGACACGCCCAGATCGCGGCGAATCTCGATGGCCTTGCGGATGAGCACGTCCAGCACAGCGCCGTCCACCGGGTTGTCCTGTCCGTAGATCAGCACGGCCTTGACATTGGGTGATGCCTGGCCATAGCGATCCACACGCCCCTCTCGCTGTTCCAGGCGGTTGGGGTTCCAGGGCAGGTCGTAGTGCACCACGGCGTTGAAGGCTTCCTGGAGGTTAATCCCCTCGCTCAGGCAATCGGTGGCTACGAGCACGCGGCGCGGGGATTGGGAAAGCTCGGCCACGCGCATCTGGCGCTCGTCCTCAGTCAATGCTCCGGTGGCGGAGATGACGTGCAGGTCGGGCCACCGGCCGCTCAGGCGGCGCCGCAGCTCGATGGCGACGTAGTCAGAGGTGGCGATGTAACGGCACCAGATGATGGGGTGATAGCCTTCTTCCAGCAGGTCACGCACCACCTCAACGGCTTTGGCCACCTTGGCGTCGCTGGTACCTCGCAATTTGGCCGCCCGTCTGGCGAACTGACGCAGTCGACGGCGTTCGCTCTCCTTCAGGGTACGCTCGCCCTCCTCGACGACATAGGTGGGAGACACATCTACTGTAGCCTCCTGGTCTGGGACGTCGTATACGTAGGGAGAGAAGAGGCTATCCTCAGCCTCCTCTGGCTCTTGCAGCAGTGCCTCTTCCAGGCGAGCCACCCGAGCTTCCAAGGCTGCCTGAGCAGCGGCGGGGCTGGACATCACACAGCGTAGCAGAGCCAGAGCTGTCCAGTAGCGCACGCGACGGCGAAAGCCGCTGAGGGTCTCGCCGGAACGCACGATCTCACGGGCGAAGGCGTAGACGTCCTGAAAAAGCTGGCGGTACTCGGGAGTGAGGGTGTAGGACGCCTCCTCTGAGATACGCTCCGGGAAGGGGGTCTCCTCCCCTAACCAGCGGGCCACATCGGCGCGGCGGCGTTGGACGAAGTGGCGTGCCAGCTCGCGGCGCTGGCGTTCCGACAGGTCACGCATCCCCCAGCGCTCGAACCGGGGGTGCAACAATCCGAGCAGCGAGCGGAAGGATTCCTCCACGCCGCTGTGGGGAGTTGCGGTCAGCAGGACCAGGTGACGGTCCGGCTTGCTGGCCAGGCGGGTCAGTAACTCGTAGCGTTGCTGCTGGACTTTAGAGCGCCCGGCGGGGCGAGCGCAGCCGTGGACCTCGTCCACGATGACAAACTCGGGACAGTGGAGCTCAAAGGCATGGCGCCGGCGCTCCGATTTGGCGAAGTCCACGCTGACGATGAGGTGAGGGTAGTACTCGAAGATGCTCAAGCCCTGGCGAGGCAGGGCGCGCTCCAGCCGGGCCACGGTACCCGAGCGCACCACCACGGCCTCGATATGGAACTTCTCAGCCAGCTCGCGCTGCCATTGGTCGCAGAGGTAGGGCGGGCAGAGGACGGCCACGCGGCGGATCTCGCCTCGGTCTAGCATTTCACGGGCGATGAGGCCGGCCTCGATGGTCTTGCCGACGCCAACATCATCGGCGATGAGCAGGCGCACGGGGTCCAGGCGCAACGACATGAGCAGCGGCACCAGTTGATAGGGACGCGGGCGGACGGAAACGCGCCCCATGGAGCGGAAGGGACCGGCGCCGCTGCGCAGGGAGAGGCGCGCCGCGTCCCACAGGAGCCTAGCGGAGGCGAAGTCACCAGCGCGTTTGGGATCCGGCAGGGGAAAGGTGGCCGACTGAATCTGCTCCAAGCGCAGGGGCAAGTAGATGCCAGCGATCTCCCGTTCACTGCCGCTGAGAGGACGGAGCAGTAGCAGGTTCGGGTCATCGGATGGCAGGACGACCCACTCGCGGCCGCGAACGGTGACGAGAGTACCTGGCGAATGGCGAGTGGTTGGGCTCATGAAGATAGCCTCCCCTCTTGTGCATGAGCGAACGCCGTCCATTTTTGCTCAACCATACCTACTTTCCCTTTCCAAACACATCCACATACGCCTGCACCTGCCCCTCCAAATCCCGGTCGTAGCGAATGGTGATTACCCGGTAGCCCAGGTCGCGAAGGTCGTCGCGGATGCGCTTGTCCTTAGCCCTAACATCGGGCTGGTCGTGGGCGCTGCCATCGCAGAAAACGCAGGTGCGGGCGTCCTCATAGTAAAAGTCAGGGCGAGCCGGGTAGTCGGGAAGCTGTGGCTGGGCCTGGTCTGGTAGGCGGCGGCCGGTCTGATATAGATGGTCCAAGAAACGGCGCTCCAGGTCCGAGGCTGGGTCGGTGCGCTCCAGAAGCCAGCGATAATGGGCCTCGTAATCCCGAGGGCCATGCTGCAACTGCACTTTGCCGGCTGCCAGACGCAACAAGATGTCCCGTACCTGGTGGCGGTCCAGCAGCGCGTGGTCCCACTGGTTGGTGTAGGAGAGCAGACAGTCGTAGCAGGCGCGGGCGCAGCCCTCTGGATCCTCAGGTGGACGCAGGTCGTGGCCGTCGGGGGTGAAGTGGCAGATCTCCAGGGCGGTGCGGGCAACCTCGGCCAGGGCGTCCGGGTCTTCGACCAGACGGGCCAGCACGCCCAGGCCACCCTCCGCCGCTTCCCAGATGAGGATCGAACGTCGCTCGCCCTCGCCGATGCGCTCGGCGGCCAGCTCCTGCTCGGCGATCTGGAAAGTGGCCTCGATGCCGCGCTGCAGGGCGGCCTGAAGGGTGGCCAGGAAAACCTCTCCCCACTCCCCCGCCGCCTCCGGCGGCATCCCCTCTCTCCTCTCCGCCGCGGAGAGGAGAGAGGGGAAAGGTTGTACGAGCAGAATGTTGCGCGTGTCACGCACCAGCAGACGCACGCCGCTCACGATTTCGGTTGCTTCGCCCAGCGGGTCATCATTGCGGTGTGCGTCGGGTCGGCGGGCCCAATACCCCTTGCGGACGTCGAGGTGAAAGCCGCGCTCATGAGAGCGACGCCAGCCGTGGTTCAACCGCCATAAGGTGGCTGCCGGCCCGAGGACCAGATGCAGCAGCGTTCTTCCCTCTGCATCTCGGGCTTCGGCCTCGTAACGACGGACGCCACCCGGCGCCGGAGCGAAGCGGAAGTGGCTGGTGATGCGGAAGCCCTCGCGCACCCGCTCCTCTTCGTCACACGTGATGCGCTCCGCAGGCTGGGTGATGACGTCGGTCATCTCAAAGAATTGCGCGCTATAATCGCTGGTGTCCGCATCCAATATCGCCCCGCAATGCTCGCAGATGTCTTGATCAGCGGCTGCGCCCTCGTGGAAGTAACCGCAGACCTTGCACAGCTTAGCGCGTACGAAGCGCTGGCTGATATCGCCGCCGGGGATCTGAGTACGCACCACGCGATACTTGCGCCCTTCATGATAGAGCAGATTGCGTGGGCCAAACTCACTGATGGCCAGAAAGCGCGGCCGGGCGATGAATTCGCCCCCCTGACTCCCTGTGGAGATGTAGGCGCGAATGGGCAGGCGGGGGAAGTTGTAACCGGGCAGGAAGCCCTCGCTGGCCAGGTAGCGATAGGGGTAGAAATCCGACTCGCCGGCCCCCTCGAGGTTGCAAAGTAGGTCCTTCTGTCGGCGCGCCTCGCGCTCCAGGCGTTCTGCCTCCTGCCGCTCCTTGTACGGGACACGGGTCTGGTGGGTGCGGTCGATGAGAGCGCGCGCTTCCTGCAACTGACGGTCGGCAGCGGCGTACATCTCTCGCCAGCGGTCGAGGGCCTCGTCGAAGGAACGAGGCGCGTCGCGCAAGACCTGCCACAGCCACTCCTCCGAATACCACCCACCGCGGGTGATGTCGGGCTCGCAGGCTTGCAGCACCCGACGGCATTCCTCAAAGCAGGCCTGTAGATGGGCTTCTGAAAGCCGGGTGTAGTGGACGATATTCTCGTGCAGTGGGTAACCGGGGCTGCTGGTATCCAACACCTCGGTGATGGACTGGCCCAGGGAAATCCCGGTCTTGGCCAGCCAGATAGCGTGTACATGGGCCTGCACCAGCTCCTCGTTGCTCAGGTCCAGGCGTGGTGGCACTACCACGCCGGAGACCATGCGCTCGGGACGGCGGAAGAAGTATTGGTCGTGACCGCTGCCCACGGCGCAATAGGTAACGATGAAAGCCGGCTGGCCGCTACGACCGGCGCGACCACTGCGCTGAGCATAGTTGGCGGGCGAAGGGGGTACGTTGCGCATGTGTACCACGTTCAGATCGGCGATGTCGATGCCCAGTTCCATAGTTGGAGAGCAGAAGAGGCAGGCCAGCTCGCCTTTACGGAAGGCTTCCTCACGATGGATGCGGTCCTCGCGAGAGACTTGGCCAGTGTGCTCTCGGCCCTCCATAGGGCCGAGTCGCGCGGCCACTTCGCTGTAGAAGTTGCGGAAGAAAACGTTGGCCTCGCGCTCCAGCCTTAGATCTTTGGCAAAACGCATGCGGCGCGTGCGCACGGGGTCTGGCTCCGGCGGCATGCCATCTCCCCGCTGCCAAAGCAGGGCATCGGCCCGCAATTGAATAGCTTTCTTGTCATGGTCGTCGCGGAAGGTGATGTAGCCGGCGCGGCGCAGGATCTCGACCCAGATGGGCAGAAACTGGCGGTAGTCGTCCGGGGACATGGGGGCGGCGAGATCGGGCCAGGCTCGGCGGGAGCGCAGGAATCGTCCCAGGGCACTGCGCTCCGACAGGCTCATCTCGCCGTTACCGGCTCGGCCCTCGATGACGAACCAGGTGGCTTCATGCAGACGCTCGTTCTCATCGAAAGTCCAGGGTTCCTTCAGGGCCTGATTGACCTGACGACGCAGCGCATCCTGGCGGTCGGGCTGAAGGCAAGCGGCGTCGATAGCCAAAGCACGGCGTAGGTGATCCAGGAAGGTGCGGATAACCCGTTTCCGCACCTCGGGGGACGCCGTCGCCAAGAGCGGATGAGCCTGCCAGGGTGCGGGATCAGAAGCGAAGAGATCCAGGTCTACGTAGTCCACGCGCAGGAGGCCACATTGCTCCAGGTTAGGCTGGACGACACGCCAACCCCGGCGCAAATCTTCGTAGATGCGGTACTCAATGAGGGCCTGAAGCGCTGCTCGATTGCGGCGCGAAAGGGTGCCGTATTCGCCGGCCTCCTTGGCGTAGACCTCCTGGGGAAGGGCCAACGCGTCGGTTACACGGGCGGCGATGACGGCATGATCCAGGGAATCGTCCTCGAGCAGGGCTCGGTAGATGGCAGCGCGCAGGAGCGCCACCTGAACGAAGTCGTTGAAATGGCCAGCCTGAAGCGAGGCATCCTGGCGGTTGTCGGTGAAACTGAGGAGTTTCTCCGCCTCCTTTTCCACGTCTGGCTGGCGGCGCAATTCGGCCACCGTGGAAAGGGCGAGCAGAGTCGTGGCCGTGCTGCGTCCCTCATTGGAGAGACGAGCTAGTTTACGGAACTCCCCCTCCCGCTTGGTGTAGGCTACGCCGCAGTTGAGGCAGGTGAGAAAAGGGCGTTTGATGAACCAGACCGGGACCGGGCGGGGATCGGTCGAGTTTTCGTCGGGCAGCGCGTCGGCTACGCGGCCATCGGGGAAAACCCATAGGCGTTGGGGGATATGCTCGCGAAACTCCCTTTTCACACTGCGGCCCCGCTTGGTCTGGCGGAACCAGGTTTCGGGCAGATCTTCTTCGCGACTCTCGTCCCAGATGGGATCCTCTGGATCGTCCAACAAGAGGTAGCCCTCACGCACACTCCCATCGTCCTCCTGTTCGGCCAGCACTTCGGGCACCAGGGGATGCACGCGACGGTTTTCGGTGTCCCAATAGGCCAGATAGTACTCCCGCCCGCACTCTCGGCAGAAAACCAGTGGGAAGAGGAGTCGTGTCTCTTGACGCCCGGGCGCGTAGTGTTGTCCTTCCAGAGTAAGATGACGACGGCCATGGGGTTCCAGGGTGGCGTACACCGAACCGCCCTGGGAGATGAATTGGTGCAGTTTGAAGGCAAAGACGGGATCGCCCTCGGGTGTGCGCACACGGCTGCCCAGGCGAAACATGTCTTCCAGGTAGGAGCGGCAGGTCGCCACCTCCAGGCCGGTGACCTGAGCCAGTTGCTGAGCCCCTTCCTCCAGCGTGATGGGCGTACGACGTTTGAGGTGGCCATTTTCCGCCTCCACGCCAAAGGTGCGCTCGATCCAGGCCGTGATGGGATGAGCGACAAAGGTGTGATAGTCGGCTTCGGGCAGACCTGCCTGGATGGCGGCCCGAAGCTTGTCCGGTGCATCATGATCGGAAAGCGACGCATGGTGGGTGATGGGGCGCAGGGTTTCGTCGATCACGTGCTCTGGGGAGATGGGGACGCCGAAGATCTTGGTGGCGACATCGGCCACAGCTCGACGACGTTCCTCGCGGCTGCCCCCCGCGGCCATGGTGGCGCTGGTGCCGACACAGAGGAGGTCCGGGTTGCCGCAGCGCTCGCGCAGGCGACGTATCAGCATAGCCACATCGGCACCCTGCCGGCCGTTGTAGGTGTGGAGCTCATCCAGGACCAGGAACTGCAGATCGGCCACAGCGCGGTCCACGAAGACGCGCTCCTGGGGGCGGGTGAGCATGAGTTCCAGCATGACGTAGTTGGTGAGGAGGACATGAGGTGGGTCGTCGATGATGGCCTGCTTTTTCTCCAGGCTCTCCTGGCCGGTATAGCGCTGGAAGTGGACGGGGAAATCGGGTACGTTGGCGGCCAGGCGGCGGACGGCCTCGAGCTGGGAGTTGATGAGGGCGTTCATGGGATAAACGATGATCGCCCGCACGCTGTGTCGCCCCGGATTGTTCTTGAGGACGTGATCCACGATGGGAATCAGGTAGGTCAGGCTCTTGCCAGAGCCGGTGCCGGTGGTGAGGACGTAGGGCTCACGGCGCTGGGCAATGCGCACGGCCTGTTCCTGGTGGTGGTAGAGGCGGAAGGATTGGCCTTTGTTGTCCACGAAGAAGCGGGCGCACAGGGGATGCAAAAGCCCTTCATCCACAAGCTCTTTGACCGTCCTGGTTTTGGGATAGGCCGGGTTGAGTTGTAGCAGCGGCTCGGGCCACAGCCGGCCCCGGCGCAGTTGTTCCTCGACGAAGGTGCGAATCCGCTCATCGGCGATGTTGAGGAAGCTGCGTACGTAGGCATTGTAGTCGGCCAAGACGTTCTGGTGGAGGGCAAAGGCGTCCATAATTCACGTTCCTCTTGGCGAATGGTGAATAGCGAGTGGTGAGTGGCAAGTTGAGATTAGACGGTGATTGGCCACTCGATCTCGCTGATTGTCTTGCGAATAGCGGGTAGATCGTTGGCGAGAAATTTGCTCCACCCGCTCTTCACCTTATCTGTAAGCACCTCAAAGTCGGACTCCTCGTAGTCCTTCTGACGGAGGAATTGTATTTTATAGATCGTGGTCCACTTAGGATAAAGGCGTTTAGACACTCCTCGGAATATTCGAGAATGACGTAACGCTGTCTGATGTAAAATCTGGCGTATGGAATCCGAACCAGGACCAATGACCAGGTTTAACGTCAGATGGTTTGCAGAATTCCTGAACTCAAAAAGCAGGGTACGTCCAGTAGACGTCCACCCTTGTCCACTTCGCAGCACAGGAACGTCATCCCATTCGACCAGCGCAAAGCGAACGTAACTTTTAGTAGAATGATCAAGAACGAGGCCTGCGTCTCTGTGCTCCCCAACCAACCCTTTGAGGTACTCGGCGATCTCCCATTGCAGGTCGGGGCGGTATTCGAAGATCAGGTCTAGGGCTCGCTTGTGACGACGGTAGATGCGGCGACAGAGTTCGGCGATCTCCGAGTTGCTCACGATGTGCCTCCTCAACATGGCGGTGTAATGCTTCATCAACGTGGATACGTCCGCGCCCAGGGTGGACTCATGTGTTTCACGCACAGTGTTCGCCAGGTCGGCAATATCCCCATAACTTAGGGGGATGTATGCTTCGTCAGAGGGCTCATCCCCCTCCGGAGTGAGATAAATAAAGAGGGCGCGGCGGTCGGGAAACTCGTGAGTGATGACCTCGCGATAACGAGACAACTGGCCCGATTGTTCTTTGGCGTCTACTTTGTTCTCGATGGTGCACACGAGACGATTCTCCGCATCGTGTACGAGGATGTCGATGTTGCGCCACTCACGCAGCACGATGGCGTCCTGCATATCCGCCACGTCGATCTCAATGACGCTGACAGGTGGATGGTCGGCGCGGATCAGCACGCGCTTGAGGAACCGCTTGAGGAAGGCGTCTCCCAACCCGTGGTTCTGGGAGGGATCCAGCAGAAAGGCAAGAAAGTCAGAATGACGCAGCTCCTGTCGCACCGCGCCCAGCGCCTCAAAGATGTTGAATTCGGCCAGGAGCGTCTCCAGGCGCTCCAGATCCTCATTGTCTACAACGAAGGCTTCCAATAGGGCTCGTTCTTTTGCGTTCACGCGTCTTCCTCGTTGGCCGGTACGTCGGTAGAGGGGATCACGAATTTCGAGCTTTGGGACGTGGTGGTTCTAAATCGAATAAGGCGAACAGCTCCTCATCCGTGATGAGTCGCTGGACTCCCTTCTCTGACAAGTCATCAATCACGAAGTTGAACAGACTCTCTTTCTTCCGTAATAGGCGGTAAATACGCTCCTCTATCGTATCCCTTGTGTAAATGTCGTAGACAAATACCACTCGCTTTTGCCCAATACGATGGGCCCGGCCTTCAGCCTGCCTGGCGATAGAAGGGTTCCACCAATGATCGAAGTGAAAGACGTGATTGGCGCGGGTGAGGGTCAGGCCAACCCCTCCGGTTTGAACCGACATCAGCAGCACTTTGGGGCTATCCGTCTCTTGGAATGCTTGTATCAGTCGGATGCGCTCTCGATCATTCAGCGAGCCGTCAAACACGGCTGGATCAAACTTTTGCAATCTATGTTGTATACGCCGCAGAGTGACATTCGGAAAGTGAGAAAAAACGAGCGCTTTCTGACCCGCCTCTGTGATACTCTCGAGCTGGTCGAACAAATACTCCACCTTGCAGGATTCGCCCGTCTCGGGATCCAAGTTGCAGATCTGCTTCAATTTGTTGATCCAATCAAACACATGTACTCGTGTGATTCCGCCCCGAGATAGCTGAGATCGCGCCCTTTGATATTCACGATCATATAGTTCCCGTTGTCGTGGCGATAGTTCGAGCCATACCTCGTTGACCGTCTTCTTTGGAAGATCCTTCAAAACATCCACGGCTCGACGTCTCAAAATATACGGCCTAATCTTCTCTCTAACGTGAAATGGGGATACGATGGCAGATTCCCTGAACAGGGACGGCTGGAGATATCTGAAGATGGCGAGGACATCCTCCAAACTGTTTTCCAGGGGTGTTCCGGATAGCCCCCACCTGTATGTGGCTTGGATTTGTCGAACTGCTCGGGCTTTCTTTGTACCAGGGTTTTTGATCTCTTGCACTTCATCAAGGATCACCACATCAAATCGCTGTTTCAGGTACGCCATGCGTGGGATGTCCTCACGCAATGTTTCATACGTCGTCAGGTAAATCGGTGCGGGTAGTTCCCATAACCACTCTCGCTCTTCGCGCGTCCCGCGCACCTTGATCACGAATAACTCCGGAGCCCATTTGCTCAGCTCGGTCTCCCATACGCTTAGGAGTGAACGTCTACATAGAATGAGAGCGCGTCGGATCTCACCACGCCGAAAGAGGACTTGCAGGGCCACGATGGCCTGTATCGTCTTGCCCAGTCCCATCTCATCGCCGAGCAGAGCTGATTTGTTTTGAGCGAGAAAGCGGATGCCCTTAACCTGATACTGATATGGACGGCGCTTCTTAGGGAAAAGGGCCGGGTTAGAGAGAAGCGTCTCGATGGGCGGTTGGAGATACGGCAGCAATAGATCGAAGACATCAAGGGTGCGAGGCTTTGTTGAAGCACCGTAGCCGTAAGAACGCGATCGGCCGGACCTGGTTCGCCTGCCAGCGAAAGGCGTCTGGATAGGCGTGCAGACGGCGCACATATATCTTGGCAGGCCATGCCGACAGCGCTCTTGAGCCGCAGGCGACGGTGGCGGCGGCGCCTCTTGATAAGCGGGCTCCTTGGCCGCCACGTCCTCACGAGCGTAGGCCTTTCCCGCACGACCGGGGAAGGTCAGCCCGGAGAACATGTCCAGGATGTCGGGAAATGGCAGGGAGAGACAGGCGCTCATGTCAAGGAGATCGATAGCCTTCGGCAGGATGAATCGATCCCGACCGACAGCGGCGGCCATGACCTCCCGAGGCAACGCCAGGTCATCTAAGTGCATCCTTGCTTGCATAAGTGCCCCGTCGTCCGAGATGGGAGGTATTTCCGGCAAGGGTATGTTTACACCGCCGGCCTCCAGCTTTTCCTTTAGATCTTCGGCCACCCAGGCGATGTTTATGGCAACGATCTTCGGCTTTGGAAAGGCAAATCTTGCTTTTAGCCGGGCTTGCAGCTTCCCTAACATTTTCCCTCTACTGGAAACGCTGATCTTCTTTCGCCAGTACTTTCACAGCGCGCTCGATCCGCTCAAAAGGCTCGACGAGATCCATGTTGGCGAAAAGCTTCTCGAGGGCCTGCAGTGCCTGCATCCTCTTATTCCGAATCATAGTGACTGGGCCAAGCAATGGCAAGCGGCTGAAACCGGGAGGTGGGATGGGTTAAAAGCGTCTCTTCCGAGTCCTCCTGTACGAGTTCCGTCAGTTGTTCCGGCCGCCTCACTCGCGCCACGAACCCGGTCACTGCCTCACTAAGTGGGAGAAACTGATCGTCTTCAACCAGCAGCAGCGAGGGCTTGGTCTCCAACATCTCGTATAGCGGTCTGCCGCACAGCTCAATGCCGATATGGGGAATCAAGGAAGCCCCGTATATGGTCTGTTGTACCAGCGAGGGCTTCACCGGATACGTCACGCGAAACTCTACCGGCTTGCCGATGTGGTCGGTCACGAGAAGGGCACCCAGAAATCCATCTTGACCAGGCGTCATGGCCAGCTTGAAGAAGCCCACCCGCTCGTTCGCAGCGATCAGATCGGTATCGAATTCGGCGTCGAATCCCATGGCCCTCAACCTCCTCGACGGTCATGAGTTAGAGATGATGATGTCCAATGAACCGGATGGCGCGCCGGTGGGACGCACGTGTGAACGGGATGGCACATTCCTATCCCGGACGGTGGCGATCCACCACCGCCATGGGATGGGAACGATACGCCTCCAACGCGGGGTTGGGGCGATGGATTTCCAACATAGGGTGGGGGCGAGGCATCCTCAGCACTACCGTTGGTGATGAAGGAGGACACATCTGGTGTAAGCGTTCCGCGTAATGGCGCCATTGCCATAGGATGCCTCGCCCCTACGCGATCGTTGGTGTTATCATCCACGGTCCATGATATTCCATGCATGTAGTTTGGCTTTATTTCTAGCGCTGGTTGCCGCGTTTTGCAATAACGCTCTGAGCACAACGACCAGCCTCTATCCATTCGAACCCTGGCTCATGCCTACCCTCTTCTGTGCGCGAGGTTTGGGATTACTTCATCAGGCAGCCGAAAGTCCGGATGAATGCTCTCCCACGCGTTGAGATACTCACGGAAGCACGGGTGAGGCTGGCCCTGGCTATTAAGGGTGACCGTAAATCGCCAACGGGGGCGCTGGTTGACGCGTACCACCTTCAGGTCCTCTCTGGACACGATGAAGAAGAAGCTGTCAGGGAGCAGCAGGCAAGCCACCAAGAAGTCGCAGGCCTGATATTCCCGTTCGGTCAGGAAGAACTGCACACGCTGGGTATGGCGGCCAGTAGTGTAGAGTTTTTGTCGCGTTTTCACCTCCAGGCGGACGCGCGAGTCCGTCTCCGTATTGAGCAAGAGGATATCGTAGCCGAATTCACCCAGGTTATGGAACACTTCCCAGCTCGTGTGCAGAGTGCGCAGCAACAGATGCAACATGACATACTTCTCGCCGATTTCGCCGATTAGCGCCTGCACATTCTGGGGAAGTTTGGCTGTTTGCGTGTTCATGAGCGACTTCTCTATCTTTTCATCCCTCGGTCACCGACTGCTCCCGCGCCTCCAACACCAGCCGCCTCGTCCGATACTCGTCGTCCTGCGGAAGTCCTTTTCCTTGAGCACCCGGAAGGTCTCGACGGGGAGATACGATGCTTTCACCCGAGTGGTGTGCTCGTCTCCTCAAGTTTTACTAAGAGCCCTTCCATGCGGACTATGCGATCGTGCAACGTGCGCAACTCATCTTCAACATTTCGCAGCACAGGACGAGCGGGGTGCATGACCCGGTTTCGCAGATCGTTCAGCCCGCTGGTTGCCCTTTTGAAGTCCTTGCGGGATGAAAAACCAAGTGTCTGGAGCGCTGACTCGTTTTTCGCAATTACGTTGAAGATATCGCTCAGGTAAAGCATTTCGAAAACTGAAATGTCCACATTCTTGTCGCGTAGTTCTGCTTGGTTTCTCTTGACTTCCTCGCGCCGATCCTCACTCACCTTGGCCAATACTTCCTCTTCTGACATCCCTAGCGAGCGAATGAAGGCCGCCAGCCGCATTTCCAGTTCAGCCAGGCGTAGATAGAGCGCAGTGCGGGCAGCCGTTTTGTTCAGGTCGGCGGGAGTGACTAAGCCGGCAAAGTCGTCTTCACGGAGCAGAAAGCAGGCCGGCTTCCCCCGCTCAATGAAGAAAGCTATCAGCCGATCGATGGACACATCGTGCGTTAAACACCATTCCAGCGTGAGCGGTTGAACGGTAAACGATGTATTGGTGAGCAAGCCGACGACTTTACCGGCAGCGGTGACTGGGATGACATCGAAGCGCAATTTTCCGTTCTCATCCAACACAAGATCGCGCGGGCTGTCAGTTTCCCAGCAAACCCATTCAGCGCGGGGTGTCATGATCTGGGCGGCTGTAAACACAGGGAACATGCGCTGCATTCAGGCTACCTCCAAGGTTATAGCATACTCCCAATGCTAGCATCTTGATTGCTGTTCGAATCCAGCCTCTCCCACGCCTCCAACACCAACCGCTGCGTCCAGTATTCCCCGTACTAGCGTGGCTCCTCCTCCTTCAGTACGCGGAGATTTGAGTAATGAAGGTATCTTCTGAACATCTCCATACATCACCAGATGCCGTCTTCGATCAATCCCAGGGCGTCAATGGATTCCATAACCCTCTGTAGATGCTCGGCTGTGCCCAGCACCTCGGTGACGGGCCAGAAACGAAGGGCCTGGCGGAATTCCTCAGGCAGACCTTCACATTCACGTCGGATCCGCTCCAACTGGTCCTCATCGGAGACGGCGATGACCTTTTGGACCGAGGGCGCGCTGCGGGCCTTTTGAAGATTAAGGATCAAGCTGTCAATGGAACCGGAACGATGTACCTCAAACACGTAGGTGACCAGTCCCAGGTTAGCGATCCTCGCCCGCCAGACGGCATCCACGACAGCCCCATGAGCGACCTTCACCTCAGTGTCCGTGTCGAATCCCAGGCCGGCTCCAATTTGAACGATGAGATCTCGCACCTCGTCGTGATCAAAAGTCTCGGTGGGCTGGGCACCCTCCAGCGGCTCCGGCAATCCTGTCTCGGCCCTGACCTTCTTGGCCTGAGCCACCTCGTACAGGAAGAAGTCCACCAGGAGCAGGTCCACATCGGGCACGCCAGCCCGCGCAAGCTCCTGGGCGATAAGTTGCAATAACCAGTTAAACGTCCGATACTCCTGGGCTGACAGCATGTACTTGTCTGGATTCACCCTGTCGGTGATCCCCAGGATCTTCAGCGCCTCACGGGCCTGGCGATTCCAGATGCCGCAGCGCTCCGGGCGCAAATACGTGAGGATTTCGGTGACGGAGGCCGGCCCCATTCCTTTGATCGCCCGCAGGAACCGGCTGTACGCTTGCTCTGGGTCATCCGACTCCACCAGCCGCTTCAACTCGCTTCGTAGCCTGTCAATGCCGTTGTCATTGACGATCTTCTGAGCCAGGTAGGTCTTGTTGCCCCACATGGCAGAGGCCCACAACCGATTGATGATAGCCTCGAAATCCGCTTCTGAAAGCTCATCAAGGCGGCGCGGCAGTTCTTGCTGAAAGAACTCCACTCGCGCCTGGCGCTCTGCTTGATCACGTTGAAACGCCTCGGTCGCCATGTAGCGGCGGAAGGCATCGAGATACTGTTTGATCGCGGCCTGTTGAGCCTCGGTCAGAGCAGGTATTTGACTCACGGATCTGTCCTCCTCGGTTCAATGGACACCTCAGAAAGGTAGTTCATAGTCCTCCTTCCAGGAGTCCAGGAATTCTTGTTCTTGGTCATCTTGTTGCTGGATCTGGTTCAGCATCGCAGCAGTCCGTCCTGTTACCAGAGACCGAATCTTTTTCTTCAATTCTTCAACTTTATCCCAGCCCTCTTCCGATCCAGACAACTCCTCAGCAACATGGCGAGCGACTATTGGCTTTGAATTTCCAAATTTCTCTCTGGCCTCGTCCTCCAACTCTTCGTACTGGTTGCCGAAAATAGATCGCATGCACCGTTCAAAATCGCCGCCAAAGACACAGTACCTATCTCTGATGAACCACTCGCTTGTCCCGGTTGCCTCTTCAATCTCTCTGATGCCCACACCTATAGTTTTGAGGGCGTCGCTTCTGTGGACCCCGTTCGGATCATCACTGGTGTCATTGTCGAACGTAATGTAAACCGTAATTCCATAGGCTGTGAATAGCCGCCACCACTTCGCCAGATTGCCTTTTCCCATCACCGGGATGATTGCAATGCCTTCCCGAGTTACATCCAGCCCAACTCGACGCAAATAGACCGGAAGCGCAAGTGCTTCTGTTTGGCCTTCAACAAGGACAACTGCCTTGGCGAAGAAACCCGACAAGATCTCCTCGGTAGCATGAGTGGCGTAAAACGGGAGGATGGTATCTGCCGATGTCTTGCTGGAATTAGCCCCGTGCTCTATACAATAATGCGTTAGCTTCTCACGCGTGAGTTGATGGACATGTGTAGCGCCATTTTCATCTTTTCGCACGAGCACAAGCCCCTCCAAGTTGAGAATGTCAATGAAGGCGGGGCTGTGGGTAGTCAATATTACCTGCAGGCCGTCAGCACACATGCGTTTGATTTGCTGAGCAAGCCAGCGCTGGGCAAGCGGATGCAGGTGGGCTTCAGGTTCTTCGATCACCAAGATGATCCCACCGTAGAACGCTCGTGCATAAGCGTGGGCAAAGGCAAGGGCGAGAATCTGCTCTTGCCCGGTGCCCAATTCGTCAAAAGTTCTTCTTTCGTCGCCTTCTTTAGGAACAACCCGAAGCGAATGGAAGAAGCGGCTCGGGTCATATGCAGAAAAGTCCACATGAAGGCCGTAAGACATACCTGCGAACATTTCGCCAAACTGCTGTGCGAGGCCTTCTTCAAATCTCGCGAATTCCTCCACCTCGTGAAAGATGGCTTCTAGGTCTCTGAACGCTGCTTTCAGTCGGTTCACTCGATCTGAGTCACTGGTTAGTACAGCGTGAAACTTACGCATGAGTTTTGAGAGAAAAGTGTACTTCGACGTGTAACTCAGTTGATAGCTGAGTCGTCGGTCAGCTCCTATGGTGATGAGCATCAACTGATTGCGGAGTTCGTTGCTCACATACCTCATGTCACCGTTGTCCAAATGGACGCGAAATAAAGGTTTTTCCTCACTGTTTGGCTCACACTTCCAAACAAGCGAGGAAACCGGTTCGTCAGTACGTGGGTGATGAACCCCAGTAAGTCCCACCTCAATCTGTATGCACCCCGTTTGACTATCCCTCTTCCAATAATCATGATCTTCCGGCTCCTTGGAGCCTGGCCATGTTTCGCCCAGAATAACATCCAGTGCCGATACAATGTTCGACTTGCCTGCATTATTCTCGCCGATCAACACCAAGGGGCCGTTCTCGGGAAACTCAATGCGGATCTGATCACGGATGGACTTGTAGCCTTCGATGGTGCACCAGGTCAGTCGAGCCATTGGGAGGTCTATCATTGCCCCGTCTCCCTTTGTGCAATTTCGGTGTTGAGTTCCAGCAACCGTCGCCGGATTTCCCGCTGTACTTCCGGTGCGATAGTGAAACGCGTTTTTCCGCGTTCGTTTGGGTAAAAGCCGTGTTTGGGGTTAAGGTCGTCCCATCCATAGCAGGCCAGGATAGCGCGATCCATCTCAGCGTGCAGTTCCCGCAGACGAATGATATCTCCGTCAACGCAGTCTGAGTTATGAAAAAAGTTGTAAATCTTCGTGAGACCCAAGTTGCGGGAAAGCATAATTTGCCGCCGATGTTCGTGGTATTCCGCACCTACCAAGGCTGCCTGGGCAAAGGGTTGGCGCCGTAGCAAAGTGTTCAAGTCACCGACAGCGTTTTCGGCAGGCGGGAAGGGAAAAGTACCAAAGCAGTCTGTAGGAGTGTAACGAATGTCAGTGCGTAGGCTAGAGGCCTGCTTGCGCAGCCACACTTCATGCACGCCGGATTGCAGCAGGGCGAAGTGATAGTCATCGTCAAAGGCAAAAACTATGATCATATGAGAGTAAACCCTCTCTTTCGGCACGAAAGCTACCATGTGATGTTCACTAACTTCACTCCGCACCAGCACGCGGCGCAGTGGAGCGATCGCAGGGCGCATATCGTTGCGATAACGAGCGAAGCGCCACCAATGTTCACGATCTCTGCGGTCATCACGATTACGCAACCGTTCACGCTCTGGTTTGACCCTCTCTTCCACAATGCGGAGCAGAGCAGGATACTGCTTTGCTTTTTCCAAGTCCCAGTCGTGGAAGCAGATCACCCAGCGGCTGGGCTTCTGTTCGGGGTGGCTGTTCAAATCCTGCCCGTTGAGGTAAGGGAAGAGGCAGTCGGCGTTGCTGAGATCTTTAGCCAGTAATGCTTCGGCTTCTTCCGGCTGCAAAACAAAGCCGATGCCGCGCACGTAGTCGCCGATGAACGCCTTGCCTTTGTTTTGCTTGAGGCGCTTAGGTTCAGCTTCAGGGTCAGTATCTAGGCGAGAAGAGATATAGTCAACGAACTGGCCGTCCAGCAAGCAATCGGCATGCCACGCGCCTTTATGGAGAGCGATAAGATTGACTTCTACATTAGCGGCGCCAGGCCATTTGATGAAGCGTCGGGCGAAGGTAATCGCGCCTCCTTGTCCCACGATCACCTTCAATCCGCTTTCGCGTGTGTCGCCCTGCCCAATGGTATTGGTTGCGACCATACCCATGCACCCGCCGGGGCGTAGAAGGGCGTAAGCTCGCCGGTAAAATGCTGCACAGAGATCGGCCGTGCCTTTAAAAGGATCGTAGACCACCTCTAGCCAATGTCGGTAGCGGCTACCAAAAACCCCGCTGATTTTAAGCCCACCCATGAATGGCGGATTACCCAGCACCACATCAAACCCACCCTGTGCGAACACGTCGGGGAATTCCAGCGGCCAGTGGAAGAAGCGATGCTCCTTGGCCAGGCCGTTGGCAAAGCCGACCACCCGGCCGTCCGCAGCGCGGGGGTTGGCCAAGTAGGAACGCACGGTGTCGGTGGTGATGGAGGGCGAGTGATGGGTAGCGAGTGGTGAATAGCGATCACCTTCTACTCGCCCTCCCCCCATTCGCTGGAAGAAGGCCGCCGTCCACAGGTTGCAGGCCGTCCACAGCGTCCACCAGTCGGTGTCGGGGCCGTGGATCTGATGATATAGCTCGGCCTTGGCCCGCACGTCCTCCGCTGAGCGCTCCTCCAACCCGGCGAAGACGGCATATTCCTCCGCCAGGTCTTCCAACGGGGGCGCCTCCTGTTGAAACAGGCTCAATTGTCCCTCGCGCTCCTGTTTGTTGCGCTTCTTCAACGCCTGGACCAGCTTCTTATCGTCGCCGCTCACCGGCTTGTAGGCTTTGTCGGGGATACCTTCGGTCAGCATGTCCAGGTCTAGCACGCCCACCAGGCTGTCACCGCATTTGATGCGGTGGTCCAGGAAGGTCAACGGCTGGCCTTGGTTGTGCCCCTCCAGCCACAGGGCCACCTTGCACAGATCCACCGCCAGCGGGTTCTTGTCCACGCCGTAGATGCAGTGGCGGATCACGTCCCTCACGGCGCGGCGGAAAGCCTCGGGGCCGGGATGCTCCTCACCGGTGCGCACACGGGCCAGCTCGCGGCCCAGCCGGCGGGCGGCAGCCAGCAGGAAGTGGCCGGAGCCGGAGGCGGGATCGCACACTTTGATGGAGAGAAGGGCATGTTCGGCGAGTAGCGAGTAGCGAGTGGCGGGCGGGGTTGCATTCCACAGACGGGCTATTTCCTCTTCTTCTGGCGAAGACTGCGTTGAAGGGCCAGAAGTTGGCGACTCAGGATGTTTATCGTCTCCAGAAGTGATTGAATCTGATCCTCCGTAGTCAACCCCACACGCTGACTTAGAAGTAAATGCGTCTCCAGTTCCCGCAGACTCCCCATGGCTACTCGGAGAAACTGGAGGAATTCTCCCGTGCTGTTCCTGGCCCATCCCTCCGCGATGTTGGCCGGTACCGAACTGGCTGCTCGACGAATCTGAGAGGTCATCCCGAACTGCTCCTCCCTCGGAAAGTGCCTGGTCAGAGCGTAAGCTTCTTCGGCCAACGTCATCGCCCGTTGCCACACGTCTAAGTCCTGATAGGAGTCGATGGACATGCGCGCCCTCCACCCATTGATCGTGGCTCGTTCCTCCTACTCGCCATTCGCCACTCGCCATTCGCCATTCCCTATTCGCCACTCGTCTAGCCCACTCCAGTCGCTCGGCGATCACCGGCTCCAGCGCGCTCTTGATCAGCTCCTGCACCAGTTCCGGCCGCGTGTAGTACGAGCCGGTGCTCTTGCGCTCGCTGCCCAGCAGGAAGGCGAAATGCAGTCGGCCGTTTCGCTCCTTGATGACCGGATGATACTCCAGCAAGCTCTCGTAAACGCTGCCCAGCTCCTCCACGTCCAGGGCGGCGTAGTTCACCCGCCGCACGGCGCGATCCTCGCGATACAGGGAGAGGTGGCGCAGGGCGCGCAGTAAGTCGGCGTTGCTCAGGCCGGCCGCTTCTAGATCTGGCATGGCGTGGGAGCTGAAAAGATCGCCGTCCAGGGCGTGCATGTCCATGCGCTGGGCCAGGTCCTCGTCCTCGTAAAGCCGGAAGGTGATGCATAATCCCTGCCACAGGTCATCGTAGCGGTCCCGACC
The DNA here is from genome assembly GCA_013152435.1 of Chloroflexota bacterium. Classification (NCBI taxonomy): domain Bacteria; kingdom Bacillati; phylum Chloroflexota; species Chloroflexota bacterium. The sequence goes on from JAADGJ010000076.1 coordinate 21,959, forward strand.
GGCCAGGTGGGCCTCGGCCAGGTCGCGCAGGCGGGAGATGCTGTAGTGCCGGCGGTAGATCTCGGCCAGGCGCCCGTCGTTGGGGCCGACCAGGTTGCGCTCCTCGGAGACCATGAGGAAAAGGAGTCGGTAAACCAGGTGGAGCAGCTGACGGTAGTAGTCGGTGGCGGGAAGGCGGCCCTCCCGCACCTTCTGGCGCAGGGCCTGGCTGTCGGGGTGGCGCAGGAAGCCGGTACCTAAGATGCGCAGTGCCTCTTCCACGCCGTCGCGCAGGCGATCGCGCACCCGGCCGCCCTGTTCCAGGGCTTGCTGGTAGTACTGCTCCAGCCAGCACTCGGGGGCGTCCTCCACGGTACGGGGCAGGCGCGTGCGATGCACCAGGCGGTAGAAGAGGACGAAGTCGGCGAAGTGTTCCCCCTCCATGATCTGCTGCAGGTCGAACTCCACGTAGGCGGGACGGGTCATGAGGGCGTTGTCGCGCAGCAGACGCAAGCGGTAGCCGTTGGTGACGATGCCCCACAGGTGCTCGGTACGGTTCAGGTATTCCTGCACCAGAGCGTGGGGGCTGAGGCGCGGGCGGCCAGTGGGGGCGCGGCAGTCGAGGCCGGTGCGACAGCCTTCGATGTGGACGGGGAGGCCCTCACCCTTTCCCCCTGGGGGCTCGGCGCGGTGGGAGATGGCGAAGGTGCTGCCGTCCACGTAAGCGGCGCGGGGCTGGTAGGTTAGCTCATAGCCCAGGGAGCCCAGCAGGGGAATGATCCACTGCTCACGGGTGACCGAGGTGGCGGGGTCGTCCTCGGGTAAACGCTGAAGGCGGCGTTGAAAGGCGTTCCAGTAGGCGCGGGCGTCGCTCCAGGCGTTGGCGATCTCGTCAGCCAGCCGCACCGTGCGTGGCAGGTCGAAGTCCTGCGGTCGTTGGCCCGGCGCCTCGCCGCTGGCGATCTGTTCCAGGATGTCGGCGGGGATCAGCCCGCCTTCGCTACGAATCGTTGTCGTATTCATCTCGTAAAGACGGTCAGCAGGGATGTGCTATGCTCATTAGGGTGGCTTCCCACAGCCGCCGGACCGTGGGAACGACGGTAGACATGGGAAAGCTCGTCGCTCATTTGAGGTTCAGCGGAAACTTGCTTCCGTGCCTTAGTTGCCGCGTTCTTGTTCTCCTTTCCCGTTATTGTCGCACATACACCTCATTTTGTACATCACCTTGTGGTGTCAAAGTGTGTAGAACAAGCACGGTGATCATCTGGATGGAGGGGGGAAGAAAGCTGTGTCGCTTTCTAATCAGGAAGGGCCCGAAAATCTACAGCTCGATAGGACCTTCGGTCGTATTTTCGGTCCCAGTTTGGCATTAACGCAAATTCCAGCCTCGCTCCCTTGTATCTGATTGCATCCGGCAGGTCATTCTGCAGGAAGAAGATCCGCTCGCCGTCGTCCGTTCGAATCCAACCATGAGGTTTCCCCTGGGGCAGGGCTTCAACAATCCCCGCCTTCCGGGGTAGGCCTATGTAAACGCAGGCAGCCCAGTCGGCTTGGCAGAGGTGTGCGAGATCGCCTATGTCGTCTGTATCTACAGGCCAGTTCAGGCCGGCCTCTTCTAATGCGTGGCGAATCTCCGCCTCCAACCGTGCCAATCTGGGCCGGATAGGCCATCTCTCACGTTGACGAACGGCTTTGCTCAGGGCTACCTGCCGGGCCGCGAGTTCCAGTTTGCCCAGTGACAGCCCAACTTGCCCTAACCGCTCGTATAGAGTTACCTTCTGTTTGTCTTCTCCGGGAGCTAAGGCTGCCTGGCAGCCGGCCCTCAAAGCCGCCTCTGCTTGTCCAATTCGCAGGTATAGCCCACACAGGTCATTCCACACATACCAGTCGACTCGTCTCTTTAGTGTGAGCTCCTCCATCTCTGCAATCGCCTGCTCAATGTATCCCTGGCCCGCCAGAGCCAGGGCGGCCCAACGTGGAAAGTTCACCTCACGAGGATAGTGACGTGTTGCCTCTTGAGCCCAGCTTCGCGCTTCATCCCATCGTTGTAGCTGGATCAGGCTCTTTACCCGGGCAAAATACCATCGTTCCCGCATCGATTTGCCCCGGCGGCCTTGGATGAGTGGTGCTTCATCACTGAGTTCTGAGGGGGCGATTCGATCGCACCAATCTGCAACGATCTCCCACTCCTGTTTCTTTTGGGCCACCGTCCACACGGCCTTAATCGTCGAACGCAATGGCGCATCCTCCGCACCCAGCGCGAGAATGGTCTCGCCAGCCTTAAGCAGAGTCCTGAGATCTCCTCTTTGTTGAGCGGGTTTGACGTATGCGTCGTAATGGGCCCAAATCAATTCGCGGCGAATCCATATGTTTCCCGGAAACTGATCTAGCGCTTTCTTGCCAACTCGGCAGGCTGCCTGAGGATGGCCAGCCTTGCGCAGACAGTGGATGTACCTACTTGCCGCGAATGCGCTGCCGGTCTCGTCCCAAAGCTCGTGGAAGAGCTTCCCTGCCTCGGGGTACTTTCCAGCTTTTAGTAGATCCATAGCGGCTGTAAAGCGATCATTCATGACGTCTATCGATGGTTGCTGTTAGTATGAGCGATAAAATGAGCCAGTGCGACCCCTTGCTGCTCCTCTGGCAGGCAGGGCGATCGAAATCGCACTCGTCCGGCGGTACGCTGTTCCGTCAGCCGCCGTGCCCACTCTTCATTGCCGCTGGGTTTCATAATCAGTTCCAGGGGCCAGGTAACAGGCAAACTGAGCTGTCCGGCGTTTTGAGCAACGGCTTCGCACAGCCACCGATACAGGAAGTCCAATTGGTTTCCCAGCTTCTGAGCCTCCTGACGCCATTCATCCCCTGTCCATCTGGCGACCTGCAAAATGGCATGCTTTCGGACACGACTCAAGACGTGCTCGCTTTCATATGGGGAGATGCCCCGGACATTGCTCCAGTCCCAGGCGGTTGCCAGGAACTGGGCTTGCGGCGTCAGAGCCAAAATAGCGATGCACAGATTGCCGTCGCCGTCCTGGGTATAGGAGGCACACCAGCGGTCGGGATGGCGACGGGCGTTTATCAAGGCCGCCCAGATCTTGCCCTCAAGATCTTCCTCGGGGGCTATTCGCCAGGCTTCGGGCGTCAGAACGCCGATCGGCTTCGTCTGTGTTTCATCTCGTACGAGCAGATAACGCCCGATCTGTTCTCCGCTCCAACCGGGCAACCGGTGACTGATCAGCAGAGCCCATAGGTAACCGCACGTCTCCCGATCCCATTGAGGAGAGCCGATTGAGGGTTGCTCTATTACAGTCAGTTGTGCATCGAGCCAGGCTTCCTCGGCCTGCAAGAGCTTTCTCCAGGCTTCCACATCGCTGTCGGTCCAGCGCCCCTGACGTTGGACTTTCCCGCTTACGTAGGCTTCAATGATCGCGCGACCGCGCCTCAGCCGGAAGCGAGCATCCGGGTGTGTGATGGGCTCGGGCATGAAGCCAGCCTGTGTGAGCAGACGCTCTGCTTCCAGCAGGAACCGGCGAGGAAACCACCAAGCGTGAGGCGTATCGGTTTTTGCTGGCTCGTCTGTTGAGGGCGTAAGTACCGAGAGCAAGGCTTCAGGCGATAACCCCCATTGTGTTACCGTGGCGATCTCATCGTGTATAGATTTGCATTTTCGAAATCGCGCGCCGGACACGCCGTGGACGCGCGTTTGACATTGCTCCCAGGTGGTGTGACGTGCCACCTGCCCGTTGACCAAGCTCAGATAGGTGACGCCTTGCGGTCGCTTGATGCGTTGGGCAATGGCCTGATCTGGGAAAGAGGGCTGGTCTCCGTCTCTGGCTTGCGATCCCTGTCCTTGTGGGGGGCTTTCCAGCGTGGCGAGCGAATCAGGTGTAAGCCCCCAGCGGGTGACAGCGGCGATTTCCTCTTCGAGAGATCGACACTTCTTGTAGCGTGCCCCGGGCACGCCGTGGGTTCGACGTCGACACTCTTCCCACGTCGTATGACGGGCCAGGATGCCGTTTACCAGGCTCAAATAGGTGACTCCCGAAGGTCGTTGAACTCGATGTTCGCCGAGCGCTGCGCGATACTGGCCCTTCGGCTCATAGAGGATATGAGGGACGGGTGAAGCAGTAAGCCCTTTGCCTGAAGCATAGGCTTGTGCTAGGGCGTTGACCCGTTCGTTTTCCGGATGGCCCGAGTGTCCTCGCACATGTTCCCAGGTCACACGATCGCCTGCGAGCCGGTCCAGCTCCTCCCAGAGATCTCGGTTCTCTACGGGCTTACCGCTTGCTGTTCGCCACCCTCGTCTTTTCCACCGGGCTAGCCACTCCGTCATACCCTTGAGCAGGTACTGACTATCTGTGACGATCTTTACCGGCTCATCGGGTGGAACGCGGCGCAAGCCTTCAATAGCGGCCTGCATCTCCATGCGGTTGTTGGTTGTCTCGGGCTCGTGGCCGCCGATCTCCTCTATCTCATCTCCCCGAACGATCAAGGCTGCCCATCCCCCGGGGCCGGGGTTGCCGCTGCATGCCCCATCGGTGATGATGCGAATCATCGGTGGCCTCCGTGAGAGACGACCTCTTCCCAAGCAGGCCAATCGCGACTTTCCAGGCATTTCTGCCCCAGTGCTGTTAGTCGCCAGATGCCTCGATGGCACCAGACCAGCCCGTGTCGCTGTAATCCCTGCAGGTACGACTGCAAGCGGTCCTTGTGGGCCAGATGACTTCCCTGTATGCGCATCAGCGCGTAGTTGAGAAAGTCTTTTTCTGGCTGATCGTTGTCCTCTAGTAACGAGAACAGCACTGCCTCTACTGGCTGCAGAGCCGAGCGGAAGCGTAGGCGAGACCCCTGATCCAACCAGGGGTGGCCGAGCCCCCGTGCCACCTGGCAGACATCGCAACAGGGATCAGCGGGCGGTGGAGTCTCGTCCGGGCTCAGGGCAGACACAAGCCGTGAGCGACGGCAGCCTGTATCGTCTTCTAGGAAAGCGACCATCTGATCCAGCTCGGCGATCGCTCGTACTCGTTCCTTTGCTAGGACTTCTGTTATGTCTTTGTGGAACTCGGGGCCCGGGGCCAGCCAGACATATCGGGAACTGCCCCTGAGCCTCCACCAATTGTGCTGGACTCCTGTGCTTATCAGAGCCTCGGCGGACAGGCATGTTTCCAAATCCGCTCCACTGGCAGCCCGATAGTAAAGCTCACCGGGATCTTGCAGGGACGGAAGCCATGCTTCGATCAATTCTCGTTGGTCGTCGGGCAGTTCGTCCGGCGGTTCTGATGGACAACTCCACCCGCGTGCAAGTACGGCCTGAGCGATGACTTCGTGGAAGTAGATCATCCCGGCGTTAGCCAGTAATTCGAGCGCCCGACGTAGCTTACGTTGAGCTTCCCATCGCTCTCCACCGATCCGTTCAATTAACACTTCTTCCGGCCAGAGGCTGCCCTGCTCAGACACAAGGCTCAAGACGCGGCGGAGAAGGTCCTCCTGAAGCGAAGACTTCTCCTGGAGAAGTTCGTGTTGTCGGCGGTCTCGGGCATCATAAAGCGTCAAAGCCAGCGCTCGTTGGGTTGGATCACGACCGGCTCGGCCTGCCTGTTGGTAGTACTCTGTGAGGCTCTCCGGATGGTTATAGTGAATGACCATGGCGACTCGACGGTTATTGATCCCCATACCGAATGCCTTGGTCGCGACGATGATCTGGAGATCCTCTGGGCCATTTTCAAAGCGTCCGAGGATCGCCTCTCGCTGTGGATTGTCCATTTTGCCATGGTAGGCGGCCGCCCGAAAGCCAGACCGAATCAAGCCATCTGCCACTTGTTCACATGTGCGCGTGAACGTCGTGTAAACGATCGCTTGGTTATGGTGGGGAAGGGTGGAAAGGACTTCCTGGAGCCTGCGATCTCGATCCTCCCAACTTTCTGGCATGATGTCTACGCCCCAGTAGATATTGGGACGATCAATGCGACCGTGGATTTCAATGGGATCACGCAGGCCCAGGTATTGGCACAATGCCTGTCTGTGTTTCTCGGTCAGTGTGGCTGAGCAAGCCATGATGGCTACGTCGGCCCCTGCGCGTTCCCGCCAGTCGCGAATCCTCTGGGCCAGACGCAGGTAAGCCGGACGAAAGGTTGTCCCCCAGGTGAGCAAGCAGTGGGCTTCGTCCAGCACGATGCGGCGTACTCGTAGTCGATGGAAGAGGGCAAAGTCAAAGCTTGCCATCTCAGGTGTCAAATAGAGCAACCGCAAGTGACCATCTTCAGCGAGCTGACGCACGCGGGCGCGCTGCCGACGATGCTGAGCATCTCGTCCCAGAAGGTAACCGGCCTGGTCTGGTACGGGCACCCCGGCCTCTTTGAGATCATCGATCTGGTTTTGGATCAGCGCGCGTAATGGAGAGAAAACGATGGTTAACCCTTCGGGCGCTGTCAGGGCTGGTACCTGGTAACAAAGGCTTTTGCCTCCACCAGTAGGCATCGTCAGCAACACGTCGCGTCCTTGGGCAAAGGCTGCCATCGCCTTCAGCTGTGCCTCGTTTCGGCGGTAACCTTCTCCGACCAACTTCTGAGCCGCTTCTTCGAGAACTTTCTCTTGTTCATGGATAGATAGCCGATCATCCAATATCGGAAGTGGCGCCTCTTGTGGAAGCCATGGCCGCTCAACGATGTCCAACACCTCGGCGTGTTCTCCCTTCGCGGCGAACTCGGCCCATGCGCGCACCAACTCCTCCGGTGTGTTACAGAGGATACACGCCGGCGCCCCGGTGGGACCGGAGGGCAGAGCCTGTCGGAAGGCGTGCGCGTAGTTCGAGCTTGCCGCGCGGCGATCCAGACAGATGACCACGCCCCGGCTCGTGTGATCCCGGATCAATCGGCCCACTCCCTGTCGCCAGCGCAGCAAAGCCAACGGCAGCAGATAGTGCCGAAAGGCACCACCCTGCTCGCCGGGATGTTGACGTTCGACCCATAAGCTACGCGCCTCAATGATCGGCTCGCCGGCCGCAGGAAAGGGGAGCCGGACAACGATGACAGTGCGTAGGCTGTGTTCTCCGGATAGGTCCACTCCCTCCCAAAAGCTGCTTGTGCCAAGTAGTATAGCCGCTTTACCTTGCTCCAACAGGGCCCTGTACCTCTCGAGCAATCGGGCTACAGGGCTGCCTGGATATTGGCGCAGTAGGTGGATAAAGGGATTCGCCTTCAGATCATCCTGATGGAGCGATTGCCCGAGAGCGTCGGTCAGAGCAGACAGATGACGGTGGGACGTGAAGAGAACCAATCCCCTGCTTGGCGCATTGCGGAGCACGGTCAGAAGCTCGGCGTGAAGCTCATGAAGGTATTGCCCTTCTTCCGGATCGGATGGGCTGCGGGTCGGCTGGCGGAATAGAACTCGCATCTGGTGGGGATAATCGAACGGTGAAGGACGTGACCAGACGGTGACACGATCTGGATCGGTAAGTCCTAGCCTCTCGGCCAGGAAGGTAAACCCCTCAGCCCCGGGCGCATCGATCGGGCAGGGACCGACGGTTTCACCACCGCGGAGGGAAAGAGTGGCGGACATCAAGACGCTCGCTCGCCCTTCGGCCATCAGGCGTTCGCGTAGAAAATCGTCGACCTGTATTGGCGCCCGCTTCAAGGCGAAGTGTTGAACTTGTGAGGGCGGGGCTCCCAGGTCTCGGTCATCCTCTTCCAGCCAGTAGCAGAAATCATCATGTGAGGAAAATTCTGCAGACTGGACGGCGCGTAAGAAGTCTAGCCCTTCCCCGATCTGCTTTTTGAGCTCGGAAACCCATTGTTGAAGCAAGGTTTGTCCGGCAGGGATTCGGAGGCTGACTTCGATAGCCTTGTCCAACAACGTCGATAAGGCCTCTTCGAGGGCTACGCCTGCCGGGGCATCCAGCCAGGCTCCTCCCTCCCGAGCCTGAGCGACGATATCCGTATTAGGGCGGTTTAACCATGCCTTGCGGACGTAGAGGGTCTCCTCGGCTTGGTCATTGGTTTCTTCTCGTTGGGCCCACTCGGGAGGCCTCAGGTGGTCAAGGCACTGTCGGAAGAGGCGAGCAAAGCCGGGGATGGACTTCTCTACTTTCTCTGCCGCGGAGAGGAGAGCCTTGTTCCGCCCCATAGCCATGGCCAGTGCACGGCTCTGTTGCGCCCACGTGCGGCACACATCCGCTGTGAATTCGCCGGTCAGGGCACTCGTCGCCGCATCTTCCAGATGGTGGGCTTCATCGAAGATAACTCGGCTGGATAGATCTTGGAGGATACCTAGGCTCATCCAGAGTGCGTGATTTGCAATAATCAGCTCCGCCTCCCCAGCAAAGCCTGCCACGCGTTGGGCGAATTGGAGTGACTTGCCATCACGCCCCGACGCGTCCTCGTCCAGTAAGGGCGGTGTTTCCTGCAGGGATTGCAAAAGAGTGGTGAAGGAACTTCCATAAGCATGTCGCCACCAGTCGCTGAGCTCCTCCAATTCACCGAAGAAGAGATGACGCCAATCCCCGGGATTTTGGCGCTCTTCCTCCAATCCTGCACAAAGCCAGCTCAGCAAATACGCCAGGAATACCCCGCGGCTGCGAGTCTCCTGTCCATCGTTCCCCTCCCGTAACAGACGCAGATGCTCTGATCGCAGCGTGTCGAATGCATCCACGTTCAGGTAATTCCCCTGTCCCTTGAGGACGATCGCTCGCACCCGTGTTTCGAGAGCCTTTTCCAAGAGGGGCAAATCTTTGGAAACGATTTGATGCTGCAATACATGGGTATAGGTGGAGATCACCACGGGCTCGCCCGGATTGGCCCGTGCATATACCAGCGCCGAGACGAGCGCTGCCAGGCTTTTACCTGTGCCAGTGCCCGCCTCGGCTATCAATACGCCCCCTTGCTCCAGACGCCGTCCGATCTGATGCGCCATCTCACACTGGATCTCTCGTACCTGCAAACCTAGCTTACGGACGAAAGGCCCCTTGGGCCCCAGAAGCTGCGCAGCCTGGGAAGGAGGCACCGGTGACGGCGAACGTGAGGGCGAAGAATCAGGCTGAGGGATTGGGCCGAGGATGGCACTCAGGGGAACGCGTATCGGACGCAGCGGCGGATCACCCAGTCGCGTCATCAAGAAGCGTCGCAGGTAAGAGGAAGAGGCCAGGAGTTGTAGCACACCTTCCAGCCGAGGCGCGGGCCATGCCCTCATAGCATGGAGCGCTTCTTGGGCCAGCCTCCAGCACAGCGCTGCATCATAGCGGGCCTGATGGGGCTCACCAAAAACCCTGAGTTCCTTGTTGGGATCCAGTTCGAGGATCTCTTTCAACTCATGCAATGCATGAGAGATCCTCCCACGATTACGTCCGGCAAGAGGAAAAGCCAACAAGGCCAGCTCAAGCGTATCCAGCAGCCCTACGTTGTTGAGAGGAACGTCATAGGACTCAAAGACCGCTCGTAAAGTATCGAAATCGTGGCCAATATTATGACCTACCAACACCCGGTCACGCAGAAGCTGACTCCAGAACTCGGCTTCATCCCTTGCCCAGACTCGTGTGCTTGGGTTGCCAGCAGGATGACTGCCCTCCGATTGTAAATCGTTAGAACCCTGATACCGACGATAGGCCAGCGTCTTTAAGGCGCCGTCGTCTCCTGGTTGCAGAGCGGCTATCTCTACAATCTGCCAATCGTCGTAATGGGATAATCGACGTTCTATATCCAGCACAATCAAATGGGGGGGCTCGATGGGTAGCGTCCCATATCGCGCAGCAATGGCAGCTGTGCTCAGCTCACCTCGTTGGTAGCGCGGGATGCGTGGTTGTGGCTCGGGGATAGACTGTACCTGGATTGTGCGTATCTCGCCAAAGAGACGCTTCTCAGATGGGCCAAAGAGCCGCAGTGTTCTGTCTGGATACTCGTGCCGAAGTTGTTCGATGACTTGTCCCACGGGTAGTCCGTGGGACAGCCGATGGTACAGACTCAAAGTGAGCGGGTAGTCTGGGGTGGGGTCCTCTAGGGCGATCAGCCACAAGCCCCCTGCCCGTGTCAGTGCCCGCCAGGCCTTGTGCAGATCCCCACTGTTGGCATCCGTCGTTACGACCATTCGGGGCGGACGTGGCCATCCCTCAAGCACGTCGGGCAGCGGGGGATTGGCATGAAGGACCCAGGGGGTAGCCTCAATCGGAGGGATATCTTGAACAGACCACAGGGTTGGATCAAGCTGACTGGCGAGGAATGGCCGGATCCTATCATCGGCAACAATCAACGGCAACGAACGCCAGGCCACAGAGGAGGTAAGATGATCTTGCTTCATAGCCCTGTGTTGTGCGATGTTTGTGGTGTGTCGACACCCTATTTCATCAGGACAGCAGACTTATCGTATCGACACGTTGGATAAGATTGCCCTCTGGCTTCCTAATCTTCGTTTATGGTAATGTCGGAACAACATTACCTGGCCAGCTTGTTTGGTACGGGTGGACGAGGTGGCCCACCAAGGTTGGAGATATTGATGTGACGTTGGCAACCTGTCCGATGTATCACCGAGATCCGTTGAGGCAAAGGGACAGCAAAATGAGCTGCTTGCAAAATATTGTAACACAAAGGGGACGGGTGGCAAGTCTTAGTTCCTGATGTGAGGATAGTCCCAGTTTTGATGAAAGAGACTAGAGACTAATGAGGGGACGGGCTGGGAGAGCGGGGCAAGGGAGATAGCATAGAAGCCTCGACTGGTTATCCGGCGATTGGCTTTACCCAGGTATCGTCTTCGCTCACCTCTGTCACTTCGGCTACTGGCAGGGTGCTAAGCCGTATGTGCACTCCCATCGGATCGTGAAGACAGCATGATCTTATTATTCGGCGGGGGGCGGGTTCATTGTGAACGCCGCCCCCCGCTCCCTTGCTCACGCTGGCTTGCGCGCTTTGACCTTGATGCTGGCGACTTTATAGTCGAGATCGCGAGCCGAAGGGCCGGCCTCGGCCAGCAACGCTTCCACATCCTCCCTCTCGGCGGCCTCACCGATCTCGATGTAGTCACGGGACACGACTTCCACGTCCTCAAAGCCCGCCGCGCGAATCTTGCCCAGATAGCTGGACTCGTCGAGCGCGCCGGCTATGCAGACGGCCCAGGCGTTTAGGCTGTCGCGAATGGGCTGGGGGAGATCACCTTCCACGACGATGTCAGAGACGCTCAACCGTCCACCGGGACGCAGCACACGGTAAGCTTCGGCAAAGACGGCGTCTTTGTCCGGGGAGAGATTGATGACGCAGTTGGAGATGATGACATCCACCGATTCGTCGGGCAGCGGGATATCCTCCATCTCGCCGTAGCGAAATTCGACGTTTGTCACGCCGATCTTCCGGGCATTGCGCCGAGCCAACTTGACCATATCGGGCGTCATGTCCAGCCCAATCACCCGTCCTTCCGGGCCGACTCGCTTGGCTGCCAGGAAGCAGTCGATGCCACCACCCGAGCCCAGGTCGAGCACTACCTCGCCCGGCTGAAGCTCGGCGATGGCGGTGGGATTACCACAGCCTGCCGAGGCGCCGGTCACGCTCTCCGGCAGATCGGTGAGTTCCTCAGGCGAGTACAGCCTGGCTGCGGTGTCCGCCGTCTCGACGGCCATCTCCGATGGGCCGCAGCAACCTGCCTGACCCGTCCCCTCGACGAATCGACGCGCGAGGTTCCCATAGGTTTGACGCACGGCTTCCTTAATCTGCTCCTCTTTCTGATGGTCATTCATCGTTCGCTCCCCCTTTCAATTCCTGTACGAGACGGACGTGCTCCTGTTAAGAGCGTGTCTGAAAATTTACCGGCAAGGCGTCTGAGGGTCTCCCTCAACGAACAGGGGGAGGTGTGGAGGGGACCTCCCCTCCACGGAAACTCCCACTTTTCCGGCCTGCACCTGCCTTTCTCGGCCCTTTCCGAAGGACTTGGGCCGAGGCCGGGCAGGTCGAGGCGGAAGGAGAACTTTTTCCGGAGGGGCGGAGCCCCTCCGGGCCTCCCCACAGCAGCAGCAACGGCATTTCTCAGACACACTCTAAGATCGAGTGCAAAAGGACTTGGCGGGCGTACCGGCCCTCCATGATCCTCCCTCGCGTGGCCCGCGGGTCGGGGTCTGGACAAGGCTCAAGGACTTCCCCGCCCTCTTTTATGAATGTATTTACATGCGTCTATGTTTTGCGGCAAAAAAAACGCCTACGAGTCGTACACCTCCTGCGCGCTGAACTTGGCGATGAGCTGGCCGCAGCACTCCACCACCTTGTCCTGGTTGATAGCATAGAATACCTGCTTGCCCTCTTTGCGGCTGGTCACCAGGCCAAGCTGCTTGAGGATGTTCAAATGGTGAGAGATCGTCGGCTGGGATACGTGGAAGGCATCCACGATGTCACTGACGCACTTTTCCCCTTCCAGCAGCACCTCCAGGATCCTCTGGCGAGTGTCGTCGGCCAGAGCCTTGCAGAAATCGACGCAGTCGATGGTCACCTCACGCTCCCGAATACATAGATGTTTCTCAATGCATCTGTAGGATGCCGTAATCTCGGGGATTTGTCAAGGCCCTTGAGACCAGGACTGGAGTTTATCCAGCACTGGTGAAAGGTGGCAACGGGCGAGCGTCGCCACGAGGCATCATCGCCTGTCCACATCCTCTGTCCCCTCGACTCGGCGTGGGCCCGTCACCGTCAGCTTTGCTGCACGTTCTGGCTACCCCCGTAGTTTTCCCAGAAGGAGCTCCGCCCACTCTCTTGCCCGTTCGATCTCCCCATCGTACAACGGGCCCTCGCTCTCCATCACGTGGAACGTCTCCGGCGGGGCGATTCGCCTTCCCCCCAGCTTGCGGAGTTCCCTGGCCAAGCGCTTGGCCGCCGTGAAGTGGCTCAGCCACCATGACATCTTGTAGGAGGTGTCGAAGACGGCCACGGGCGTGCCGCGCAGAACGCGCCTGGGAAATTCTTTGAGCATGAGCCGCACCGCCTCCGGCAGATTCATGCGGTGGGTCGGGCTGCCCATGACGACCAGGTCGACCCCCTCCATGTCGGAGGCTGTGAGTCGCTCCAGGCTGAGCAGGCGAACGGAGCCTGCCGATTCCAGCGTCTCAGCGATTGCCTCGGCGACCTTCTGTGTGTTGCCGAACTTGGAGAAATAGACGACCAGGGCTTTCATGTTCTCTTGTCCTTTCCGGTGGCGCGAATCCGATACGCGTCTACCGTTTGCCATATCCAGAGGGCACTATGCCGTAGGTTGCGGACAGATCGTGGAGGAGCTTTGGCAGCATGTAGGCCCAGAGGGTTCCGGGGCTGGGCTGGCGGTCGCGAAGAGGCTGAGTCGGATGGCGTTCAGGTTTCTTATAAGGCGATGGAGGGGAAGGGCGTGTGATCGTCACTCGCCTTCGGGATCGGATGATCCTTGGGCGGCGGCAGCGAGCATCTCCCGGAGCAGGGCCAGCAAAGAGGAGGCGTTCGTGAAAAGGCGGGTGGTATCCTCTTCGATCGCCTGGATGGAGCCGCGCAGCGTCTGTGGATCGTCGGTGTCCACCATCAGGCGCAGGATGAAGGTATGGATGGTGCGCATGATCTCCCTATCCGGGGCACCAGCGGCTCAGACCCAACTCTGGGATTGCCCCATGTTTGAGGACGTGCGACCTGCCCGGCCTCGGCCCAGGTCCTTGCGGAAAGGGCCGGGGAGGCTGGCGCTGGTTGGGAAGGTGGGGTTTCCGTGGGGGGATCCCCCCCACGGAAACCCCAGTGGAACATGCCGCTGAGGGCTGCTCTCAGGCGCTTGGCCGGTGAATATTTAGATACGCTCCAGGGGAATCTAATGTGGCAGATCCCACATCTGCAACAGCTCCGTCGGCCGGCCGGTGCGCTGCAGCTCCTCCTTCACCGCCTCGCCGTAGTAGCCGGTGAAGTAGGCCAGCATCTGCGTCTCCGCCGCCGCCTGCCATTGGTAGTACAGCGCCAGGAGCTGCGTGTCCGGCGGGCCTTGCCGCCAGATGCGGGCGATCTCGGCGTAGTGCATGGGCAGGACCGGGTCCTCCTGGCTGACCAGGCGGATCAGCTCGGCGGTCCGTTCCTCGGAGAGATCCAGCATCTCCACCAGGGCGCGCTCGCCGGAGAGCCCGACCACGTTGCCCTCTTGATCCGTCTCGGCTCCCAGGCTGTAGTATTTGGCGATCAGCATGGCCGTCTCCGCCCACGAGGTCAGGCTGGATCCCAGCATCATCATGGATCGGGCCGGCTCCTCCCACACCTCATCCTGCAGGATGTCCACGCCGGCGCGGGCCAGCACCGCGCTGCTGTAGTCCTCGTCCCACTCCATGAAGCGGGATTTCGCCGTCTCCATGGAGACCTGGGCCTGCTTCGCCTGCGGCCCCAGAACGACGCTATCGAAGAGCGCCATGTTGGCGTCGGCCGCCCGGCGCAACAGCTCCGCCATGATGGTGATCCGGGCGTCCTCCGGGGCTGGGGCATCGCCGAATCCCATGCCGAGGTCCAGCGCATCCCGCGTGATGTCCAGGTAAAGGGAAGCGACGGTATAGTCGTAGGCGGCTTCATACAGCAGATTGAGCAGATCTTCTTCCTTTACCTGCTGTTTCTTATCCTTATCCTGCTGCTGGATGAGCCGCACGGCGTAATCCACGAGGTTATCGCCCCAGGTGTTGTAACCGAAGGCAACCGCCAGGTTCGACCAAGCGTCCATGAGGGCGATGGTCTCGCTGGCGCTGCGAGGCCGCTCGGCCTTGAGCCGCTCGACGACGGCCTTCATGTCCTGTTGGCTGGTGGCGGTGGCCTTGATCTGATCCACCAGGCCGTTGAAGCCCTTTTGGGCGTAGACTTCGTCCAGGGTCGCCGCCTGCAGGTTGGTCTCGGCGTCGAAGGCGGCCTCCCACGCGCGCTGTTGGGCGACGGCGGCCATTCCCTGTGCCAGCGCGTGTTCCGCCAGCTTGGCCTGCTGATCGCCGTAGGTGGGCTCGCGATCTCGTTTGGCTTCGTCGCTCAGGCTGTTGAAGCGGCTGCGAGCCTCGTTGTAGCGCGCCAGCCAGGCGATGGCGGAGGCGCGCAGCTTGTCGAAGGCGCGAGGAGGGATCTCGGTGATGCCGGGCCGTTGTGGCCGGGGCAATGGCTTGCCCGTCAGGATCTCGTAGGCCTCGAAGACGCTGGCCACCTGTCGGACTTCCACGCCCTTCTTCTTGCCCACCTCGACCAGATCCACCTGTCGCTTCAGGTTGGTGTCGTAATCATAGCGTTGCCCGGCGGGGATGAGCACCAGCTTCTTGCCCGCCTTGGCCGCGCCGTCGATCTTGTGTGGGATGCCTCCCACCGGGCCGATGGTGCCATCCGGGTTGATGGTGCCGGTCATGGCCGCGTCCTCGCGCACCGGGTCGCCCAGCAGCGCCGCCAGGACGGCCACCGTGGTCAGGCCGCCGGCGCTGGGGCCATCGATGCGGCCGCCTCCGGCGTCGAAGGAGAACTCAAACCGCTCCGGGTTGACGCCCAGTAGCAGGGAGGCCAGAGTCACCGCGGTCCAGGCGGAGGCCCGCCACATGGCGCCGGTGCCCTCCACCTCCGAGTTGAAGATACCGACGCGCAGGCCGGGATCGTCCTTCTGACGTACCCGGACCGTCAGGGTATGAGCCGTCCCCTCTGCCCCGGTTTCCGTCCTGCGATAGGCCAGCGCGGTGACGTGGACCGTTCGATCCACGCTCATGGCTGTGGGGGGAGCTGCAGGGGTGGACGTCGCCGGGGTGGTGGGCGTCGCGGGAACGGCGGTCGCCGTCGGCGCGGCCTGCTCCTCACCTGGAGATGCAGGTGTGGGAGAGGCCTCCGGGATGGGCGTCGCGGTAACGACGACCACGATCGGCGTGGCCGGCGGCGGTGTCATCGCCGGCCCGCAACCGGTCAGCAGGAGAGAGCCGATCAAGAGGAGAGCCAGCAGGATCGAAGGCGTTTTCCGGATCATCTTGACCTCCTTTGTGATGATGAGGCGGATCGTTGGTTACCTGAGCGATTGGGACTTGGGGATGTACCCGCGTTCGGGGTAGGCTGGGTCACCTGGCCTCTACTTACGCACCATATCGCAACGAACTGCCAGGGGACTGACACCGCTGCAGCCTTTGCCCGAACTGACTTCCGCTCATATTGACACACACGACACATGTAACGAGGCATGCCCTGTTAGAATGGACGGACGGCGGGACGCACGGCCGTGCGCTCTCACAGCTGAGGGTCCGATCGGGGCTACGACGTGTCGCCCCGCAGTGCGTGGTAGAACGCCTGTAGATCCTCGTCAGGGGCTACGCCCAGGTCCTCTTGCAGGCGGCGTTCTAGTGTGACGTACAGGCGCAGCGCCCCGGCCCGATCGTTCAGCGCCATGCACGCTCGCATGCCCAGAAGGACCGCCTGCTCCTGCCAGGGCTCCCTCTCCAGGATCGTCCGGCAGGCGTCTAACGCCTGTTGTGCGCGCCCGGTCTCCAGGGCGTCCCGGGCCGCGTGCAGCAGTGATCGCAGGTAGAGCTGGGCGAGGCGCTCGCGTGGGACCGCGGCCCAGTCGGCGTATCGGTCGTCTGGGAACAGGTCGCCTTGATAGAGGGCCGCTGCCGCCGCGTATTCCCCCCGCCTGACG
This sequence comes from Chloroflexota bacterium, assembly GCA_013152435.1. NCBI lineage: Bacteria > Bacillati > Chloroflexota > Chloroflexota bacterium. The sequence continues at coordinate 38,525 of JAADGJ010000076.1, forward strand.
TGTCGTTCGAACGCCTCCAGGTCGACCCAGGAGCCAGGCGGGAGGCGCAGGGTGACCCGTCCCTCTTCCACCGTCAGATAGCGCGAGGGGAATTTCTCCGGGAGGTCCGGCTCCAACGCTCGCCGCAGAGAGGAGGTGGCATGGTGGAACAGCGCCGAGGTGCTCGTGGCCGTCCTCCCCGGCCACAACGCCTCGACGATCTCGTCGCGGGAAAGCGTATGGTTGGGGCTGACCAGCAGCAGTCGGAAGAGCTCGCCCGCCCGTCTGCGCCCCCACGCTCGCCTCCCAATCCTCCGTCTTCCCTGGCGGACCTCAAACCGGCCGAGGGTGCGAATGTGGAGTGGGGGCGGGGGGACGCTCTGCAGGCGGTTGCACAGCACGTTCGAGAGGGTGGCGATCTCCGGATCCGGATGGCCCAGATGGGCGGCGACCAGGGGGAAGGCCAGCGACCGTTCCTGTTCCAGCAGGAAGGTGTAGCCGCCATCGATGATGCGGCGGGCGGCCTCAGCCCATGTGGTGAGGGCTTCCTCGGCTCGCCCCTGGTTGTGAAGCAGGGAGGCCAGGAACAGCGTCGCCCGCGCCAGGTCGAACGCCAGATTGAGGGGGGCGAGCAGATCGATGGCCTGGCGCAGGTCGGATTCGGCTTCGGCCTCATCCCCGTTCTCCTGAGAGGCCCGCCCTCGCTCGATCAGCGCCATCCCCTGCAGGTGCCTGTATCCCACTCGTTGGGCAAGGGTGTACGCGTCGTGTGCCCAGTCGTGTGCTGCGCTGGCCCTGCCCTTGCGGCGCTCATAGCGGCTGAGCCCCAATCGCAGCAGCACGTTCAGCCCTGGGTCCCCGATGGCCTCCGCTATGGAGCGCGCCTGTGCGTAGAGCGATGGTGCCTCGGAGGGGTTCGCTTCGTCCTGCGCCAGGTCCGCCAGGAGGCAATAGTAGAATCCCTCCGCCAGCGAGCCGGGCGGGGCGACGCGGCGCAGCTGGACGGCCATCTCGTGGGCTCGTTCTCGTTGGCCGGTGACCCAGTACACCCAGCCTCGGCTGGCCAGGGTGATCCAGATCAACTCCTGCATCTCCTGGGTCACCGCCAGGCGATGAGCCTCCTCGTCCGCGGCCAGCGCCAGCTCGAATTGGCCGCGAGGGATATACACGCCGGCGGCGAGGTTGTGGAGCGCCCGCAGCAGCGCCTGATCGTAGCCCAGTTGACGGCTCAGGTCGATAGCCTGGCGGTAGAACTCCTCGGCGGCGTCCGGATCGTCGGTCTCGGCGGCGCAGATGCCCAGGACGAGCAGCGTGTCGACATAGGCGTGGGAGTGAGGGGCGGCGATCGTCAGCGCTTCATGAGCTGCTGCCTGCGCATCAGCGTAGTGTCCCAGCCGGATATGCACCCTCGCCAGCGAGGTCAGGGCGGCGACCAGCTGGTGCGGATCGCCGGAGGCTCGCGCCAGTTGCATCGCCTCTCGGGCGCGCTGAAACGCAGCTCCGATCCGGCCGGAGCGTTTCAGCGTCAGAACCTCCGTGATGATCGCCGTGAACGCCTCTGGATTTTGCGTCATGGGGAGTCACGAAATGGTCGATGCAAAGGCTCGTCCCGAGTGTGTTGGCCGTCTGGCTGGTTTCGTGTCGGTCGGTGAGAGGAGGTCTTTTCTCTTCTCGGGGACCGGCTCGCGTGAAAGGCGGCTTGCTTCATTATACCTCAGGCTCAGCGTGAGCGGTAGGGGGGTGTGTCTTTTTCAGTGGGAATGCGGCGGGGAGCTTTGGGGGCGCAGCCCCTCAAGTGCGGAGCTGTCGATCCATCGAGAGGGACACATCCCCCCAGGATGCGAGCGATTGTTCCCTGACGAGATTTGCGGTACAATGCGAGCATGCGTTCCTTGCCCGCCACACGCGCCAGCCTGGTCGAAGATCTCCACTCATTGGGCCTGGACCGGGGGATGGTGGTCATCGTGCACTCGTCCTTCCGTGCCGTGGGACCGGTGGAGGGTGGCCCTCTGGCGCTGATTCAGGCGTTGCTCGACGTCGTGGGGCGGGATGGGACGGTGGTCATGCCGGCCCACACGGGGCACCTGACCGATCCGGCCAACTGGCGACGCCCGCCCGTGCCGGAACACATGTGGCGTGGCTTGCGCCTCGCCATGCGTCCGTTCGATCCACGGCATACCCCAAGCTCCAATATGGGGATCGTCGCGGAGACGTTTCGGCAGCTGCCCGGGACGCTGCGCAGCCACCATCCCGTCGAATCAATCTGCGCGCGGGGGCCCGCCGCGGAGGTGATCACCGCCCGTCAGCCGTGGAACGCGGCCTCGGGGCCGGACGGCCCGCTAGGACGCCTGTACGAATTGGATGCCCACGTGTTGCTCATCGGCGTGAACCATAATCGAAACACATCGTTGCATCTGGCCGAGGCGCTGGCTCAAGTCCCCTATCGTCAACGCGATCGGGTGCCCGTGTATCTGCATGGCCGCATCGTCTGGGAGGATGTGTGGACCCATGCCATATGTGGCGAGCGATTCACGCTTGTGGACCCTATCCTGGATGAGCGGAGCCTCCAGGTCCACGGGACCGTCGGGCGCGCTCACGCGCGTTTCATGCGCCAGCGGGATGTGGTCGATGTCGGGGTGGAGCTGTTGCGCGAGGATCGATTGGTCTTCCTTTGCCCGCCCGGCTCATGTGCGGACTGCGACGCGGCGCGCGCCTCCCTGTCTCAGAATCGCGGCCATGTGGAGGCCCTTTCATAGGAGCCGGTTCGAATCGCGGAAAGGGAACCTGCCAGGGGACGCTATTGCGGAGGGAGTAGCGTCAGAGGGTCGACCAGGATGCCGTAATCACGGATGGCGAAATGGAGGTGTGGGCCGGTTGAATTGCCCGTCGAGCCGATCAGCCCGATGGGCTGTCCTTTCTTGACCACCTCCCCTTCCCGGACGAGCAGCGCGCTGAGGTGCGCGTACACCGTGATGTAATCGATGTGATGATCGATGACGATCCGATAGCCGAGGCCCAGGTCGTTCCAGCCCGCCTTGGTCACGGTGCCCGTGTCCGCGGCGACGACCACCGTGCCGAAGTCGGCGGCGATGTCGATCGCCCGGTGCTGGGCCGAGAAGCGCTGCGTGATCGGCCCCTTCACCGGCCAGATGAACTGGCCATCCCCATAGGGCCATTCCTCCAGAGGCAGCCCGTTGTCCGCCAGGCGGGTGGGCTCAACCTGACGAGGCGCCGTGTCGGCTGGGTGCATGAATCGAGGATCCAGGGCCCCCGTGATCCGTAGCCGCTGCCCGGGGTGAAGCACGTAGGGAGGGGCCTCCAGCTCGTTCCAGGCGTTGTCCACGATGACCTCGACGGGGACCCCGTACAGGGAGGCCAGGCTTTCCAGCGTGTCGCCCTTGCGCACCACGTGGCACACGGTGCCCAGCGCCGGAATCGACAGTACATATCCGGGCCCGATGGCGCTGGGGTCCTCGCTGGCGGATCGGGTGGCACACGCCATATCCGCCAGGTCCCTGCCGAACTCGATGGCGACGCTGGCCAGGGTGTCCCCGGGTTTCATGACATAATCGATGGAGCTCTGGATCTCCCATCCGTGTGCGGGGGCGTCGGCCACTTGCGGCTCACTCGTGTCCCCTGATGTCGATAGTCCCTTTGCGATCAATGGGAAGAACGCGCGGGGAACCAGCGTGCCGGGGGTAGCCTGCTCAGCCAGGACATATTGCGTGGGGAACAGCAGAAACACGCAGATGGCGATCAAAACGATTCGGCGGTTCAGGGACACGAACGAGCTCCTCCGCGTTGAAGGGGCGAGATGGATTCCGGGATTTTCGTCCCGATTATACGGGATTTGCACGGATTGGTCAATGGCTCACCCTTACTACCATCGCCACGTCTCTGCGACGTATGCGGGGAGATGCGACGACCGTCGCTTCGGCCTATTTCCGAACCGGCTCCTTGCCCTTAAAGTGTGTCTGAGAAGTGCCGTTGCTTCTGCTGTGGGGAGGCCCTCCGGAAAAGGTTCTCCTTCCGCCCTCGGCCTGTCCGGCCTCGGCCCGGATCCTTCGGGAAAAGCCGAGAAAGGCAGGTGCAGGCCGGAAAAGGGAGATTTCCGTGTGGAGGGGAGCTCCCCTCCACACCTTCCCCTGTGGAGCTGGTCGTTGAGGGAGACCCCGTAGACACCTTGCCGGTAAATTTTCAGACGCGCTCTTACACTGGGAGGTACTGAGTGAGGGAGGGTGTATCCACGATGAAGGTCGGACGCCGGCTGTGGGAGGCGTTGTGGCGGATCTACGATCGCCCGCAGCCCGCCGTTCCATGGCGGGATGGGGGCAACCTGCCGTGGGATGACCCGGATTTCTCTGAGCGGATGTTGCGGGAGCATCTGGATCAGAGCCACGGGGCCGCCAGCCGGCAGCAGGCGGAGATCGATCGTCAGATGGACGTGATCTGGAGATGGTTGCAACTGCGCCCTGGAGCCCGCGTGTTGGACGTCACCTGTGGCCCCGGCCTGTACGCCGTTCGCCTGGCACGCCGTGGCTGCGTCGTCCACGGCATTGACTTCAGCCCCGCCTCCATCCGCTACGCCCGGGAGCTGGCGGCGGAGCAAGGGGTGGCCGACCGGTGCCGATTCACCCTGGCGGATGTGCGCAGCGCGTTGCCCCTGGAGCGCGATGCCGGATATGATGCCGCCCTGTTCCTGTACGGTCAGCTGGCCGTCTTCCCTCGCGATGAGGCCAAGGCGCTCCTGAGTGATTGCGCTCGGGCCCTGCGTCCGGGCGGTCGGTTGCTGATCGAGCTGCTCGACTTCGAGAGGCTGGACCGCCGGTCGCATAGCTCCTGGTGGTATACCGATCAGGGCGGTTTATGGGGGGACTTTCCCTATCTGCACCTGGGCGAACGGGATTGGGATGCGGAACAGCGAGCCGCCGTCGAGCGGTATTATATCCTCAACCTGGAGACCGGGGAGCTCCACACGTATGGGCTGGTCGATCAGGGATATCCCGTCGAGGAGATGGTGTCGATGTGTCGGGCGGCCGGGTTCTCGCAAGTGGAGACCCATCCGGCCTGGGATGGCCTGGACCTCTACGATGCCGACGAATGGATCGTCTATGTAGCCGAGCGAGGCGTATGAGCCGACAGCCGATCGCCGTCCGGATCCGGCCGTTGCGGCCGGAGGATATCCCCGCCTGGGTGGCCCTGATCAACGCCGCCGACGCGGTGGACGAGCTCGGCCGGGCTACCACCGTTGAGGAGGCGCGAGCGAAGCTGCGCTCCCCGGGCTACGGCTATGATCGCGTGCTCCTGGCCTGGCACCGTCGGCGGCTCCTGGGCTATGCGGACCTCTGGCGGCAGGCGGACGATCGCGCCATCGGCGGGGTGACCGTCCATCCCTTCTTCCGTGGGCGTGGGGTGGGGCGAAAGCTCCTGCGCCGCCTGATCGGCCTGGCCCGTCGGGAGGGCGTGCGCGTTCTCGATGTGCCGGTGGTGCCCCGGATCCAGGCCGCGGTCGCGCTGCTGATTGGCGCCGGCTTCCGACGTGTACGTTACTGGTGGGAGATGGTGTGGGTGGGGCGGGTGCCGCCGCCTGCCCCCGATCCGCCGCCGGGCGTGCGGCTGCGTACCTACCATCCGGGACAGGACGCGCAGGCCTGGCTGGCGCTGGATGCTGCGGCCTTCTCCCGTCATTGGGGGGCGACCCCGTTGACGCCGGAGGACGTCGCTGCCCTGGCAGACCGCCCGGATTTCGATCCGGATGGGCTGTGGTTCGCAGAGGTGGATGGGAAACTGGTCGGACAGGCATTGGCTCGCTATAATAAGCAAGGTCCGACGTTGCTGGGCATGCCGGTGGGGCGCATCGACGAGGTGGCCGTGTTGCCCGCGTATCGCGGCCGGGGAATCGGACGGGCGCTGGTGCTGGCCGCCATGAACTATCTGTGGTCTCGTGGCTGCCGGGTGATCGAGCTCACCGTGGACGGGGAAAACGCCCGCGCTCGCCGTTTGTATGATACACTGGGCTTCGTGGAGGCGGGACAGCTTCATTGGTACCGATATGAGCTTGAGAGCGGCAGATCGTCTGATTGAGAAGCCCTAATGAGGAGTTCCCACCGGAGTGATGCGAAGGGTCTCTCCCTCACAGTTTTGGCCGAAGGAGCTCTCCTATGGATCAAAAGATCAGTAAGAATGGACATAGCCGCTGGGAAGAAGAGGATCACATCATTCGAACGGAGCTGGATCCGGTTCTCCTCACGCAACTGCAGATGCTCCAGGGGAAGACGATTCAGGGGCTGGCTCTGTGGGCGAACTCTATCGCCGATGAGGAGCTGGCCGAATTGGACGAGGACATGACTCCGGAGAATCGCGTCTTCGTGGATTTTGATTTATATTTGGAAGGGCATATCCTGATGGAGGTGTATGCGGCTTCCTTATATCATGGCGTCGATGAGAAGCCCGTGGTAGGATTGGAGACCATCGCCAATACCCTGGCCCGTATGACCGAGCGGGGGGCCACCCTGGGCAACGTGACCACGGATGAGGCCGAGGGGCTGGTGTTGACGTTGACCACCCGTGAGGGTGAGGAGACCCTGATCGTGGCCCCGAGCGGCTGGGCGCTCGGGCACTGGGATGAGCTGCCGGACGACGAGCTATGGCTGGCATGAGCTGCCTGTATTCGCTTCCGTTTGTGGGGTGAGCTGGCGTCTGGATCCTGTACGCTTTCTCCATCTGACGAACCATACTTGAGGGCACACGCGCTGACGCGGAGCCGGGGGCAAGGCTAGCCCCCGGCTTTCCATTGCGTGGGGGTGATGCGGGTGAAGGCAACGAACGAGGTAACCGTAAGAGAGGTGTGGCGTCTGGCCCTTCCGGAGGAGACGGAACTCCTGGCGGGGCACGCATCTCTGGATCGCGTGGTCAGTTGGGCCTGCGCGATGCGCCCGATCCCGCCTGCCTTTCCCCGCCTGGAGGGCCATGAGCTCGCCTTGATCAACGCCGACGACTTGCGATATCTGGATGATCTCCCGCTGGCGCAGGTCATACGCGGGTTGCATCAGGCGAACGTCTCCGCCATTGCGGTGCTCGGCCCCGTGGACGAGGCGGCGATCGCCGTCGCCCAGGAGACGGAGATGCCCTTGTTCGCTCTGCCCGCTGAGATCATGATCGCGGCGGTGGAGCGGGAGATCATTCGGCTGATCGTGGATCGTGAGGCCTCGCTGGAGCGCTTCCGCTCTCAGATCGCTCATCAGTTGGCCGAGATCGCCATGGCCGATCGTGGCTGGAGGGCTCTGGCCGACGCATTGGCTCGCGCCAGTCGCAAGACCGTGGTGATTCAAGACGCCATGCTGCGCGTCTGCGGACTCGGCTCCGGGCCAAGCCCACAGTTGCCCCTGCAGGTGGGGGAGGTGGACGGCCTCGTGGAGCCCACGGTGCTCCCCGCCGGCGACGGCGATATCGGCCGGCTGGTGTTCCCCATCTGTGTCGAGGGGGAGGTCGTGGGCTATCTCTCCCTGTTGGGCCCGCCCGGCGGATTTGATGCCAGTGACCGCATCGTGGCCCAGGAGGGCGCGTTGCACTGCGCGCTGCAATTGGCGAAGGAGCGCGCCATCAGCGGCGCGGAGAGACAGCGACGCGCCCGGTTTCTGGCCGATCTGCTGAGCGGGCGGGAGCTGGATCCCATCGTGCTGGCTCGCCAGGCAAGTGCCTTTCAGTATGATCCCAGCCCGCCGCAGATCGTGCTCACGCTGGGCACGGTGAAGGGGGAGGGGCCGGACGCGGAACATCTGGCTCGCAGGGTGCAGGAGGAGTTGACACATCGTCGGGTGGCGGGCTTTGTGGCCGTGCGGCCCGCCTCGACGGCGCCCGTGCTTGCCCTCTTTCCCCTATCCGGCGAGGCCCCGGCCCGCGCTGGGCGGCGTTTGGCTCTTGCCCTCCTGGAGGCCCTGGCACGTCAGTTCCCCCAGATCGCCCTGGTGGGAGGGCTCAGTCGCCCCTTGTACACTCTGCGTGAGGCCAAGGAGGCGGTCGAGGAGGCGGAGCAGGCCTGGTCGCTGGGGTGTCGTCTGGTGAGCGACCAGCCGTTCCAGCTTGTGGATGCGAGCGAGCTGGGGGTATACCGACTGCTGCTGCCCCTGGAGGGGACCCCGGCCCTGCGCACCTTCTATCAGGAGACCCTGAGCCTGTTGGAAGCGTACGACCAACGTCACGGCACGCACCTTGTGCACACCCTGGAGGTGTATTTCTCCCAGTTGGGGAACCTGAGCCGCACGGCCGAGGTGCTGCACCTGCATCGCAACACGTTGATCTATCGCCTGGAACGCATCTCCGCCGTCCTGGGCGTCGACCTGGAGGACGCCGAGGTACGCCTGCGGCTCCAGCTCGCCCTGAAGGTTCGGCAGCTTCTTCGGGAGAGGGCTCGACGGGAGGGTTGATCGGCTGGGGAGTGATGGAGGATCGACCGGCGCCCCTGCCGGCTTGTGAGAGGAACGCTTCGTCGCCTGAGATATGTGAACATTGCCCAAGCGCCGTATCCCTTTTTCGGTCCCTTTGCCCCTGGCGGGGTCGGGCCCCGGTGGCTAGACTGCAAAGCGCATCATGGCGCGGGAATGGGCCCGGCGCTCTGGGGTGAGATGGCCATCGTGTGCGTGGTGACGATTCCTGTCCATGGCCTATGAGAATGCAATAGCAAGGAGGCTAGGTATGCAGCAGGATTCCGCCGATGTGGAACGAGTGCAGGAGATCATCGAGCGGGCGGGCGTGCAGTTCGTCAACCTGCAATTCACGGATATCGTGGGCAGCGTCAAGCAGGTGACCATTCCGATCAGCGAGTGGGACGTCGCCGTCAAGTACGGCATCTGGTTTGACGGCTCCTCCATCGAGGGGTTCGCTCGCATCGCCGAGAGCGACATGTATCTGACCCCGGACCTATCCACCTTCGCGGTGATCCCCTGGGAATCGGAGGGATTGGTCACCGCCCGCTGCATCTGTGACGTGCACACGCCCAAGGGGGATCCCTTCACGGGAGACCCGCGGTATGCCCTGAAGCGGGTCATGGCCGAGGCCGAGGAGATGGGCTTTGTGTATCACACGGGCCCGGAGCTGGAGTTCTTCCTCTTCCGTCTGGGGCCGGACGGCTCGCCGACGACGACGCCTCATGACTTCGCGGGGTACTTCGACGTCTCCACTGACCTGGCTCACAAGGTGCGGCGACAGATGGTGGAGGCGCTGAACGGGTTCGGCATCACCGTGGAGGCGGCGCATCACGAGGTGGCCACGGGCCAGCATGAGATCGACATCCGATACGGCCCGGCGCTGACCACGGCGGACAACGCGGTCACGTTGCGGGTGGCGCTGAAGGCCATCGCGCAGCGCAATGGGCTGTACTGCACCTTCATGCCCAAGCCCGTCGCCGGCATCAACGGCTCCGGCATGCATACCCATCAGAGCCTGACCCACAAGGATACGGGCGAGAACGCCTTCGCAGATCCCAACGATGAGTACGGGCTGTCCATCATCGCCAAGCAGTTCATCGCGGGCCAGCTGGCGCATGCCCGCGGGATGGCCGCCGTGATCGCGCCACTGGTCAACTCCTACAAGCGGCTGGTCCCTGGCTACGAGGCGCCGGTGTATATCTCGTGGGCGCGCATCAACCGCTCCGCTCTGATCCGAATCCCGCGCACCAATCCGGGTCGCCTGGAGGCCACGCGCATCGAGCTGCGCTGTCCGGATCCTTCGACGAACCCCTATCTGGCCTTCGCCGTGATGCTGGCCGCCGGTTTGGATGGCATCCGGAAGGGGATGGAGCCTCCTCCGCCCGCGGAGGAGAACCTGTACGAGATCGACAGCACTCGAAGCCGGCTGCAGATGATGCCCGGCTCCCTGGAGGAGGCCCTGGCCGAGTTGGAGAAGGACGAGGTCATTCAGGCCGCGCTGGGCCATCACATCTTCGAGCGGTTCATGGAGGCCAAGCGGATCGAGTGGGAGGAATATCGGGTCTCCGTCAGCCAGTGGGAGTTGGAGCGCTATTTGCCCATTTACTAAGGGCGTGGGGGAATCCCCTCCACACCTCCCCCTGTGGAGCATGCCGCTGAGGGATGCCCTCAGATGCTTTGCTGTGGACAAGGAAAGGCGGCGGGCTTCCTGAAGGAAGCTCGTCGCCTTTTGCGCCCGGCCTGGTCCCTCCCGGTAAGATCGGATCAGGCCCGGGCATGGAGGCTGCCGCAGGCTGAGCGTCGCTGCTCAGCCCACGGCAGGCCGATCCAGATCCCGTGGATTAGATGTCGAAGTAGAGGTAGAACTCGTACGGGTGCGGCCGGAGCCGAATCGGGTCCACCTCGCGCTCCCGCTTGTACGTCAGCCAGGTCTCGATGACATCCGGCGTGAAGACGTCGCCCTTGAGCAGGAACTCGTAGTCCTGTTCCAGCGCGTCCAGCACCTCGGCCAGGGAGCCGGGGGTGGACTCCACCCGCGCCGCCTCCTCCGGCGGCAGATCGTACAGGTCCTTGTCGATGGGCTCACCAGGATCGATCTGGTTCTGGATGCCGTCCAATCCCGCCATCAGCATGGCCGCGAAGGCCAGGTAGCCGTTGCACGAGGGGTCCGGGAAGCGGAGCTCCACTCGCTTGGCCTTCGGGCTGGGCGAGTACATGGGGATACGCACCGCCGCCGAGCGGTTGCGCTGCGAGTAGACCAGGTTGATCGGGGCTTCGAAGCCGGGCACCAGGCGGTGATAGGAGTTCACCGTCGGCGCGCAGAACGCCAGCAGCGATGGCGCGTGCTTCAGCAGGCCGCCGATGTAGTATCGGGCCATGTCGCTCAACCCGGCGTATCCGCTCTCATCGTAGAAGAGGTTGGTATCGCCCTTCCAGAGGCTCTGGTGCGTGTGCATCCCCGATCCGTTGTCCCCGAACAGCGGCTTGGGCATAAAGGTCGCCGTCTTGCCGTACTTGCGGGCGACGTTCTTGACGATGTACTTGTACTTCATCAAGTTGTCCGCCATCTGCACCAGCTCGGCGAAGCGCATGTCGATCTCGCACTGCCCGCCGGTGGCGACCTCATGATGATGCGCCTCGGTCTCCACGCCCGCTTCGAGCATGGTCAGCACGATCTCGCTGCGGATGTCCTGCAGTGTGTCGCTGGGCGGCACGGGGAAGTAGCCCTCTTTCGTGCGCGGCTTGTACCCCAGGTTGGGGTTCTCCTCCCGGCCGGTGTTCCAGCTCCCCTCCACCGAGTCGATGTAGTAATAGCCGTAGTTGGTGTCCTGAGCGTAGCGGATATCATCAAAGATGAAGAACTCGGCCTCCGGCCCCCAGTAGCTCACGTCCGCGATGCCGGTGCTCTTGAGGTAGGCCTCCGCCTTCTGAGCGATGTATCGCGGGTCGCGAGTGTAGTTCTCGCGCGTGATGGGATCACGCACGTTGCAGATGAGCACCAGCGTGGACGCGGCCCGGAACGGATCGAAGAAGGCGGTCGTCGGGTCCGGGATGAGCAGCATGTCGCTCTCCTGGATCTGCTGGAAGCCGCGAATGGACGACCCATCGAAGCCCAGCCCCTCGCTGAAAGCGTCCTCATCCAGTGCGCCCGCCGGTATCGAGAAGTGTTGCCAGATCCCCGGCATGTCGGTAAACCGGAGGTCCACTATCTGCACGTCGTGTTCCTTGATTACGGCTAAGACATCCTCTGGTGTGCTGCACTGAAGCGGCATGTGTACGACTCCTTTCGCTTCTGGATAGGATTAGGCTTCATAGCAAAGCCTCGCCAGGATAACTATAAGACAACCGGGCCGCGCCGACCACCTTCAAAGTGGCCAAATAGGGCGCCTCCCGTTTGTACAACCTGCATAAACCCCTCACTGCAATAAGAACGCGTTCAGATCACGGACGTATGCGGTGTGGCGGACCAGATCGGCGTGGAGCCGCTCCACGTCTCCCCCATATCCCAGCCGGCGGGCCAGGAACGCGAACTCCTCACTATCCGTGGGGGGGACCGTCAGATCCTTGGCGTTTCCCCGCACCATCCGCAGCGCGTTGATCAGCCGTCTCAGGAAGATGTGGGCCTCCCGAAGCCGCCGGAACTCCTCGGCTGAGAGGATGCCCGCCTCCGCCAGCGCCTCCATGGCCTCTCGCGTGTTGGTTCGACGCAGCGTGGGGTCCTGGTGCCCGTGGGTGATCTGCAGTCCCTGGACCAGGTATTCCAGGTCCACCAGGCCGCCCGGGCTGAACTTCGCGTTGAAGGTTCCTCCCGTGACGAGGTGTCGGATCTGTCTCTCGCGCATGGCGCGCATGGCCTTGACGTCGAACGGCTCGCCGCTGTAGACGAATTGGTCTCGCAGCGCCTCGATGTGTTTGCCCAGCTCCGGGTCCCCGGCGATCGGCCGTAGCTTCACCAGCGCCTGGCGTTCGTATGCCCACGCGGGGCCGCCCGGGCCGAAGTAGCGCCGAAAGGCCTCCAGCGAGACGGCCATGCTGCCCATGCGGCCGTAGGGGCGCAGTTGCAGATCGATCTCGAAGATCCCCTCTCGTCGTGCCCGGATCGTCTGCAGGAACGCGTATACCAGTCGCTCGTAATACTCCGCTGTGGTGATGACGCGAGGCCCCGTGGTCTCGCCGTTACCGGCGAAGATGAACATCAGCTCGATGTCGGAGGCGTAGCCCAGCTCTCGCCCGCCGCACTTGCCCAGCGCGCAGACGCTCAACGGAGCGGGCGTCCCGTCCTCCAGGAGGGGATCCCCGTACTGGGCCCGCAGCTCCTCGTCGCACAGGCGATAGGCCGCCTCCACGATCACCTCGGCCAGCTCCGTCAGCTCACCGGAGAACTGCCCGAACTCGGTGATGTAGCCCAGGATATGCCGCATGTCGATGCGGAACATCTCCCGGTCCTTGAAGGTGTTGAGCACCTCCCGGCGGGCCTCGTAGTCCGGGGCCTCCCGGAGAGCGTCCGCCAGCTCTCGGCGCCACTGCTCCTTGGTCTTGGCCTGTGCCAGCGCATCGACGTCCCGAACGACTGGGAAGAGGTTGTCGTGCTGCATGCGGAGGAAGTCCTCCCACAGGAAGTCGCTGACGCCCAGCAACCTGGCCAGCGCCTCCAACACCTCCGGCCTCTCCAGGGTGGTCAGCTCGTCAGGCCAGTCCGGCCGCATGAAGAGCTGCCCCACGAAGTTCCGGAAGTGGAGCAGGGCGGATTCCGGGTTGGGCGAGCGCGGCAACAGGTGCGTGAAGTGCTTGACCAACACGGCCGCGGCGCGCAGCCGGCGTTGTCTGTCCGGATCGGTGATCTTCTGCCCTCGGGCATCGGTGACGTACAGCGTGTCACGCACGCGATTCCCGACCGAGTCGATGGTGACCCGGGCGATGTAGATGCCGATGAGGGCCAGCGCGTTGGTGAACTCGTACAGGAAGCCGATGGTGTCTGGCGCGTCGATGCGGAGGACGGTATAGCGCTCGGAGGCCTCGTTGTCGATCTCGATATCGACCGGGTACAGCGGCGCCGTGGCGCTGGGGATCTTTCGCAGCGCGTCGGCGACCCGCTTCGCCAGCTCGCCCTGGGCCTCCCGCTGTTCCCCGGCGTCCAGCCGCCGCAGGAGAGCCTCCAGATCCTCCGCGTATCGCGCCCAGGTCTCCGGGGAGACCTCCCCGTGCACGGGGTGCACAGTGAACACGTCCACGATCTTGCGCCGGGTCTCCGCGGATGGCCCTCCCGTGGACAGGCGTGGCCGGGGCCGCGCCCGGCGGGAGGATGGCGTCGAGCTCGGCCGTGAGTCGGCGGAAGGCTCCGAGAGCGGCTCGTATGTGAAGACCTGCCCGTCCAGGATGTTGAACCCGTACACGAACAGCAGCCCACAGATCAAGGAGAGCTCGCCCAGGTAGTCGTATGCCACGATGGTGACGCGCCATTGCCCGTCCTCGCGAGGCTCCGCCTCCACCTCGGCCAGGTTGTCCTGGCCGAGCCGATCCGCCAGCGCGATGTGATGCTCGATCTCGCGATCGCTGAAGGTGGCGATGTACGAGGGGCCCATCCGGGCCAGGTGTCGTGAGCCATGGTCGGAGGCAGGCCGGGGATTTGTATTCATCGCTCGCACGCTTTCCCTTCCCTCTAGATATCGCTGGTAGACGGCCCGGATCGCCGCACTGTGCTGCTGGTATCGGGCGACGAGCTGCGCGCCGGCTTCGGCCCCCTGGAATCCCAGCCGGCGGGCCAGATGGGCCAGCCCCTCCGCGTCGTCCGGGAGCGCATGGGTCTGCTGGTAATGCATCAGTTGCAGATGGTGCTCGATGGTGCGCAGGAAGATGTAGCCCTCCAGCAGAACGTCGTATTCGTCCTCGGGGAGGAACCCGGAAGCGCGTAGCCTGGACAGGGCGTCCAGCGTGTTGTGGCTGCGGAGATCGGGGCGGCGCGCGCCATATCGCAGCTGGAGGTATTGGGTCACGAACTCGACATCACGGATCGAGCCCTGGCCGAGCTTGACCTCGCCCCACTCCCGCCCACGCTGACGCAGTTGGGACTCGATGCGCTCCTTCATGGCCCGCATGTCCGCTCGCGCCGCCTCTCCCGTGATGTCGTAGATCAGCGGCGTCGCTCGATGCAGGAACTCCTCGCCGACGTCCTCATCCCCGGCGATGACGCGCGCTTTGAGCAGCGCCTGCTTCTCCCACAGCCGGGCGTGTTGGTGCAGGTAGGCGATATACCCGTCGATGGAGGAGACCAGTGCCCCGGAGCGGCCCCACGGGCGCAGCCGCATGTCGACGCGATAGAGGAATCCCTCGGACGTGATCCGGGACAGCGCCTCGATCAGCCGCTGCCCCAGCCGCCGATAGGCCATGGGGCCCGAGCGCGCCAGGAACAGCAGATCGATGTCGGAGCTGTAGTTCAGCTCCTGGCCACCCAGCTTGCCCAGCGCCAGGACGGCGAACCCCTCCGTTGGGGTGTCGGTCTGCTCCGCGGCGATGGCCAGGCAGGCCCGAACCAGGCTGTCGGCCAGGCCGGAGAGCTGATCGGTGACCGTGGCCAGGTCCAGCAGGCCGAGGAGGTCGCAGGTGCCGATGCGCAGGAGCTCCCAGCGCTGAAAGCGCCTCAGCGCGTCCAGCCGGGCGTCGACCTCGGCGAAGGGGGCGATGGCCTCCATGGCCTCCGAGTAGAGCCCTTTGACGTCTTTGGGCTGGGCCAGCCGCCTGTAGGCGATGAGCCGCTCGAAGTACTCGGGGGTGCGCAGGAGGATCTCCGTGAGAAACTGGCTTCCGGCGAAGAGGGTGGCGAGTACCTCGATGGCCCGGGGGTTGTCGGCGAGGTAGCGGAGCAACGCCTGGCGATCCGGGGCGCTTTGGACGAAGCGCTCCAGGTTCACCAGCACCCGGTCGGGGCTGGCGACGCCTTGCAGGGCCGTCAGCAGGGTGGGGAGGCATTCCAGGAACGCCTCTCGTCCCTCCGCCCGGCTGGCGAGCCTGCGCAGGCAGCGGGCGGCCGCCTGCCAGTCGACGAAGCCGACAGGCGCCAACATGTCGCGTATCACATCACCATCGAGCGATTCGCGTGAACTCAGATCATGACCGAGCGCGAATCCCGCAAAAAGCATAGCGATTGGGATTATAGGTGAAAACGCCGGACGCGTCCAATGCCGGATGTGTCGCAACTGTTCACCGTTGGGATGAAGGAACCCGGGGGCTTGCCACAGTGACTTTGACCGGTTGTCCTGAACTCCCTCCACCCCCTGGCCCCCGCCTCCTCCGGGAAGGGAGGACTTCGGGGGATGGGGACCGAAGCGAACGCCGGCGGCGCGCCAAGGGACCACTTCAGGGCGAGCCAACACGGTGAACCGTACCGGCTGCCGAGCCCTGATGATCCAAGAAGTCCATCGGAGTCGCCGGTGTTGCAGATTTGTTGCAATCTTGCGAGAACCCGTTGACATGTTTCAGGATGGGCGCGACAATGCTTTCAAGGTAGATGCTCGTTCCAAAACAGGATGGTCAAGCCGTTCTCGTGACCTCTGCCGTCTTGCGATCCTCCCACCTGTTTGACCATCTCCACTGTCCTCGGTACGGTAAGGGGTTTCCTCGTGCGTGTGACGTTGCGTGATATCGCCCGTCAGGCCTGCGTTTCGACCTCCACCGTCTCTCGGGTGTTGAACGGATATCCCTATGTGAGCGAGGCCACGCGTGCGGCGGTGTGGCAGGCTGCCCAGGACCTCGGGTATCCTCTGAATGCCCTGCGCCGTCCCCGCCAGGCGGCTCGCATGGTGCTGATGCTGGCGTACTACACAACGGCCTCATATGACAAGCCGGACATGTATTCCGTCGGCGGTTATCTGGAGCGCATGGTCTCCTCCGGCGCGCAATCGATCTTCGAGTGTCACGGCGTTGCGACCCGGATTCAACGCACGAATATGCGGGCGGAGGAGGCGCGCCAGTACGCGGACGATCCGGCGGTGACCGGGCTCATCCTGATGGGCGGGGTCGTCGATCGTGATTTCGTGCGAAGCCTCCAGGCGTTGGGGGTTCCCTTTGTGATCGCGGGGGCTCACGTCCTGCCGCTGCGCGTCAACTGCGTCATGGCGGATGTCTTCCATGGCATGGAACAGGTTGTGGCCCATCTGATCGAGAAGGGACGCCGGCGCATCGGCCTGGTGAACGGCCCGCCCACGACGACGACCAGCGAGGAGAAGTACAAGGGATTTCGCCTGACCCTCTGCGAGCATCATCTGCCCTTCTCCCCAGAGCAGGTCATCTCAGCCGAGTTCACGCCGGAATCCGGCTACGAGCAGACTCAGCGATTGCTTGATCAGGCCCAGGACCTGGATGCCATCGCCTATGCTCATGATGCCATGGCTTTGGGTGGGCTGCGGGCGATTCGCGAGCGCGGCTATCGGGTGCCCGACGATATCGCCATCACGGGATTCCACAATGAGGAGATCTCTCGTTTCACGGATCCTCCGCTGACGTCCGTCCACTTCGATGCGCGCCTGCTGGGCGTCATCGCGGCTCGCCGGTTGTGCATGATGATCGAGGAACCGGACGGTGAACAGTGGCATGTCTTGTTGCCCACGTCCCTGGTCGTTAGGGGGTCTACGGGGAGTCATCCTTCGCCTGCGGGGTAGGCTCGTACGGCGGTGGTCCCATGCCCCCTTCTTTCCCCATGAGTTGTGATTTCAGGAGGAGACGCCATGGTTAGCAAGAATCGGACGAGGCAGGGGTTGACCCGGCGCGAGTTCATGCGCCTGATCGCCTTGACCGGGGCGGGAGCATGGGTGGCCGCCTGTGCGCCCGCGGCGCCGCAGGCGCCGGCTGAGGGAAAGGCCCCGGCGGCGGAGGAGGGCGGCGAAGCCGAGCGCCAGCCGGTGACGCTCCGCTTCTGGCACCACTGGGGTGGCAATCGCGTCCCCCTGATGGAGGAGCAGATCAATCGCTTCATGGAGAAGTACCCATGGATCACGGTGGAGGTGACGTTGCAGCCATGGGATCAGCGGCTGGAGAAGATCCTGACCGCGGTGGCTGCCAATGATCCCCCCGACGTGACCATGTTGGGGCGACATGACATGCCGTCCTTCGTGGAGCAGAACGCCCTGTTGCCGCTGGATTCGTGGATGGAGCGTGACGGCGTCACCAAGGACCTCTTCTACGAGGCGGAGTTCAAGGGATGCCAGTACAAGGGGAAGACGTGGATCCTGCCCCTTCCCACGGGCGGGGCGCTGGATCTGGTGTGGCGCAACAAGCGCTGGTTCCGGGAGGCCGGGTTGGACCCAGAGAAGCCGCCAGAGACCTGGGATGAGCTGGAGGAGGTGGCCAAGGCGCTCACGGTGGTCGAGGACGGCACGCTCAAGAGAGTTGGCATCAACGTCCTGAGCGTAGGCGACGGCCGCCCCTTCTTCCTCTGGCTCTACAACAACGGCGGCACCTGGATCAGCGAGGACCTCAGGACGATCCAGTTCAACAGCCCGGCCGGGCTGGAGGCCCTGAAGTGGATGGTCAACTTCACGAACGACATCAACGGGGGCGCTGAGGAGGTGGCCGCTTTTTACAGCCAGACCGGCGAGTGGGAGAACGGGCCGTTCTACAACGACTACGAGGCCATGCAGATCAACGGGTCGTGGGAGTTCTTCAAGATCAAGGAGTACGCCCCGGACATGATCCCCGACCTGGGCGTGAGCGTTGTGCCGCATGGTCCCAACGGCGAGTCCCACGGCCTCGCCTATGGCGGATGGGGCTACGTGATCCCGCGCGGCGTGGAGCATGAGGAGGAGGCGTGGCTCCTGGTCAAGTGGCTGACCACGGAGAAGGACGGCGCCTGCTGGTTCCTGCAGCAGCAGAAGCGCCCTTCACCGCTCAAGTACTGCAATGAGGACCCGGCCTCCGGCGAGGGCAACCCGCTCTGGAACGACATTTTGAGCGTCATGAGCCAGGATGTTTGGGTGCCCATCACCCCCGTCCAGCCGCAGATCCAGCAGATCATCGGGCAGATGACCGAGGAGGCCACCTACGGCGTGCGCACGCCCGAGGAGGCCCTGCAGTGGGGCGCGGAGGAAGCGCAGCGCGTCCTGGATGAGTACTGGGCGGAACGTTCGTAGGCGCGTTCGGGCGGACCACGTCCCGTCCATGCGACGCGACATCTGGGCGCACCTGATCCTTTCAGGTGCGCCCGATCACATGTCTCATGCCCGGTCCTCCAGGGCGTGAGGGGGCGTGGCTGGTCGTCGGGTCGGCTTCGCTTCAGGTGGGCGTGGATTCGCCGTCGCGCCGCGTTTTTCCGATGGACTCGATCCATCGTCGGTCTTCCGACCTCGCAAGGAGTGGGCGATGCCAGCCATGTTTACCACGCGAAGGCACGGGGAAGCCTCATGGGGCAGCCTGTCCACCGCACGGCGCAAGGAGGCTCTTCTGGGGTATCTCTTCATCTCCCCCTGGCTTTTGGGCCTCCTGCTGTTCGTGCTCGGCCCCTTCGTCGCCTCACTCTACCTGAGCTTCACCACGTACTCGATTCTGCAGCCGGGTAAGTGGGTCGGGATCAACAATTACGTCAAGGCGTTCTCTCGCGAGCCGCTGTTCTGGAAGTCGCTGGGGAACACGGCCTACTATGTCGTCGGGGCGGTGCCGCTGCGCATCGTCTTGGGCTTTGCCCTGGCCCTGCTCCTGAACGTGAAGGTCCGTGGGCTGACCATCTGGCGCACGCTGTTCTACGTGCCCTCCATCACGCCGCTGGTGGCCACCACCGTGCTGTGGCTCTATCTGCTGAACCCCAAGTTTGGGCTCATCAACTACGCGCTGAGTCTGGCCCACATCGACCCGATCCCCTGGCTGACCAGCCCCAAGTGGTCGAAGCCGGCGCTGATCCTCATGAGCATCTGGTGGGTGGGCGGGAACATGGTGATCTTCCTGGCCGGCCTGCAGGGCATCCCGCAGCACCTCTATGAGGCGGCCGAGCTGGACGGCGCCAACGCGTGGCAGCGCCTGTGGAATGTCACGATCCCGATGATGACCCCCACGATCTATTTCAACCTGATCATCAACATCATCAACACCTTCCAGGTGTTCGTCCAGGCCTTCATCATGACCGATGGGGGGCCGCTGAACTCCACTCGCTTCTATATGCTCTACCTGTATGATAACGCCTTCCGCTTCTTCAAGATGGGGTACGCATCCGCCCTGGCCTGGATCCTGTTCCTGATCATCCTGGTGCTGACCGTCTTGCTGGTGAAATCATCGGATCGCTGGGTCTTCTACGGTGGCTAAGGGGGGAGCGATGAGCGTTGTAACAGGGGTGAGGCCGCGCCGTAGCCTGGGCAAGGTGTGGAGGCGCCGCATCGGGCTGGGGCTGACGTACCTGGCGTTGGCGGGGTTGAGCCTCCTCTTTCTGATCCCATTGTTCTGGTTGTTCACCTCCTCGTTGATGCCGTTGTCCCAGATCGGCAAGTGGCCGCCGGAGTGGATCCCTGAGCCCGTGCAGTGGGAAAACTACACCAAGGCGCTGAAGTTCTGGCACTTTGGCCGCAGCTTCAAGAACACGGCGATCATCACGGTGTTCTCCATGATCGGGGAGCTGCTCTCGTGCACGTTGGTGGCGTACGGGTTCGCCCGGCTGCGATTCCCCGGCCGTGAGCCTCTCTTCGTCATCCTCCTGAGCACCATGATGCTGCCGTTCGCCGTGCGCATGGTGCCCATGTACATCGGCTTCAGCAAGCTGGGCTGGGTGAACACCTTCCTGCCGCTCATCGTTCCGGCCTTTTTCGGGAACCCCTTCTATGTGTTCCTGCTCCGCCAGTTCTTCCTCACCATTCCGGAGGAGCTGGTGGACGCGGCGCGCATCGACGGCGCGTCGGAATTCAACATCTGGGCCCGGATCATGCTGCCGCTATCCGGCCCCGCCATCATCGTGGTCTCCATCTTCTCGTTTCAGGCGGCCTGGAACGACTTCATCGGGCCTTTGCTCTATCTGAACGACGAGCGGTTGCACACCCTGGCGTTGGGGCTGTACACCTTCACCGCCATGCCCGGTCAGGGGTCGCTTTACAACCAGCTCATGGCGGCCTCGGTGCTTATGGTGCTCCCCATGCTTATCGTGTTCGCCATCTTCCAGCGGTATTTCGTCCAGGGGGTGACCCTCTCGGGGTTGAAGGGATAGGCGCCATCGCCGCCGTCCGGTTCATTGGCATTATGCGCTATTGAAGGAGATGGATCCCCATGTCAGCAGATAGCCATCAGGTGAATGACCCGCTATGCATCAGCGGCGTCATCCCCGATCTGGCCGTGCGGGCGGACCTCTTGCCGGTCCGTTCCGAAGGCGGCATCGGCGCGCTCATGCCCTGGGCGAGCCGGCTGTGGTTCGTCACCTATGTCTCCCATAAGGCGAGCACCGGCGCCGGCACCGGCCTATTCGAGATCGACGATCAGTTCCGTATCCGCAAGCACCCGGAGAGCGTGGTCGGCACCTACGCCAACCGCATGATCCATCCCCAATCGAACCAGCTCATCATCGGCCCCCACGTGATCGACGTCCAGGGGCGGGTTCGCACGATTCAGAGGCTTGTCAACGTCCGACTGACCGCCACCATGGAGCACCTGGAGGATCCCGAGAATAAGGTCTACTTCCTGGGCATGGAGGGGGAGTTCATCGAGATGGACCTGCGCACGTTGTTTGCCCAGCAGCTCTTCGACTTGGTGAAGGAGCTGGATATCCCCCGAGGCACGTGGCCTCACTTCAAAGGCGGTCACACGGGACAGGGACGCGTCGTGGTGGCCAACAATCATTTCGATGAGGATGACTGGGCGAGCGGGAAGTCCGCGGGGCGATTGGCGGAGTGGGATGGAAACCGCTGGAGGGTCCTGGAGCGAAAGCCGTTCAATGAGGTCACCGGGCGTCGCAACTGGGGGCAGGTGGTCTTCGCCACCGGATGGGATCGGGCCTCCGCCATCTTGAGGGTCCTCATCGACGGGGAGTGGCAGACCTATCGTCTGCCCAAGGCCAGCCACACCTGGGAGCACGGCTGGCAGACGGAGTGGCCGCGCATCCGGGAGGTGGAGAGCGAGCGTTATCTGATGGACTGCAGCGGGATGTTCTACGAGCTGTCGCCGGTGCCCTTCGATGGCAAGGTCTGGGGCGTCCGGCCCATCGCCACCCATCTGCGCATCATCCCCGACTTCTGTTCCTGGCGCGGGCTTCTGGTCCTGGCGGGTAATCAGGTGACGCCCATCTTCGACGCGAACCTGCTGGCCGGCGAGCCCCAGGCCAACCTCTGGTTCGGCAAGACGGACGACCTGTGGCGGTTCGGCAAGCCCAAGGGATGGGGCGGCCCCTGGTGGGAGGCGAGCGTCACGGCCGGCGTCCCCTCCGATCCGTTCCTCATGACTGGCTTCGAGCATAAGGTGCTGCACCTGACGCATCAGGCGGATCACCCGGTCTCGTTCACGGTCGAGGTGGATTTCCTGGGCAATCAGACCTGGGCAGCTTATGATGTGTTCGAGGTGCCCCCGGGCGGGTACGTGCACCACGAATTCCCGGTCGGATTCAGCGCACATTGGGCCCGCGTGATTGCGGACGCGGACTGCACGGCCACGGCGTATTTCACGTACACCTAGCCGGGCGGTCCCCTTTACGGATATCGTCGGGCGGGGCGGTTCATGAACCGGATACAGGGGCGATTCATGGACCGCCCCCGCCTATAGAAAGGGAAGATCGATCGTGCCCGAGCGGAGGGAGAGCCCCTATGTCCCGTGAGCTGACCTCGCGTGAGCGGCTATTGCTGGCATTGCAGCGCAAGGAGCCCGATCGGGTTCCCATCTGGATGCTCTTTCCCAGGGAGCGGCTGTCCTACTACGCCGACGTGTATCACGAGCCCTCCTACGCGCCAGTGGTTCCCTACGTGCTCCAATATACGGACTTCTTCGATCGGCGCGGGTTCCAACGGCCACCGTTCCTGACCGCCGCCGCGGAGGAGCGGCACGAGGTCATCGAGGACGGGGAGTATACCGTCACCCGCCGGATCATCGATACGCCGCTGGGGCCGCTCGTCTCGCAGGTGCGGCGGCATCGGGATGGCAGCATCGCGCCGGGCGACATCTCCGCCTTCTTCCGGGAGATCGAAGACCTGGAGAAGGCGTTGTCCATCCCCTACGAGCCCTTCTCTCCGCCGCTGGACGAGTTCTGGGATGCGGCGGCGCGGCTGGGTGATGCCGGATTGATGATGGCGGATCTTGGCACGGCCGTCTCTATCCTGTATCATGCCACCGACACGCAGCAATTCGCCATCTGGACGCTCACGGAGATGGATGCGTTGGAGCGCTTCGTGCGTGCCATGCATCAGCGGTTGGAAGTCATGGTGCGTGAGTTGCTGGAACAGGGCGTGGGGCCGGTGTGGTTCCTGGTGGGCTCCGAGTTCGTCATCCCGCCGCTGGTGTCGCCTGCCGTGTTCGACCGGCTGGTGGCGCCGTTCGACGGTCGGCTGATCGAGATGATCCATGGCCACGGAGGGTACGCCATCGTCCATCACCACGGCCCGATCGACGAGCTGCTGGAGGGGATCGCGGACATGGGGACGGACGGCATCCATCCCATCGAGGCGCCGCCCCAGGGGAATTGCACCATGGCCGAGGCTAAACGCCGGGTGGGCGATCGGGTGTGTTTGATCGGGAGCGTGCAGTACGGCGATATCCAGCTCGGGACGCCGGAGGAGATCGAGGCGCAGGTACGGCAGACGATCCTCGACGCGGGACAGGGCGGCGGGCTGATCCTGGCGCCCACGGCCGGCCCGTATGAGCCGCAGATCACGCCACGCACGGCCGCCAATTATATCCGGCTTATCGAGGCGGGATTGCGTTGGGGAAGATATCCTTTAGCCGTTAGCAGGCAGCGGTCAGCAGTTAGCAAATAGCGGAAGGCGGGAAGCGTGGGGCGAGGGACCGTCGTAATCGTCCATCGTCTATTGTTCGACATCTGACCAGGGGGTTCGCGTATGCCTGTGGATCATCACCGATTGAGTTGTGATGTGGTGGTAGCTGGGGGGGGAATGGCAGGAGTATGCGCGGCCATCGCCGCGGCGCGGCACGGCGCGCAGGTCACGCTGATCCAGGATCGCCCGGTGCTGGGTGGGAACGCATCCAGCGAGGTGCGCATGCATATCGTGGGGGCGGATATCAGCGGCAGGCGCCCTCACGCCCGGGAGAGCGGCATCATCGAGGCCATTCGTCTGGACGACGCAGTGCGCAATCCACATCGCAGCGCATCGCTCTTCGACCTGCTGTTGTGGGAATATGTGCGTGACGAGCCCAATATCCGGCTGCTCCTCAACACCCAAGTGGACGGCGTGCGCATGGCCTCGCCCTCGCGCATCGCCGAGGTGCACGCCACGCGGCCTTCCACCGAGGATGCGTTCACCATCGAGGCGGGGCTGTTCGTCGATTGCACGGGGGATGGCCGACTGGGCGTCGAGGCCGGGGCGGAGTTCCGCATGGGCCGGGAGGGGCGAGACGAGTTCGGCGAGTCGTACGCGCCGGAGAGGCCGGATCGGCAGACGTTAGGGTCGTCCATCCTGTTCATCGCCCGGGATTACGGGCGACCGGTGCCGTTCCGGGCGCCGTCTTGGGCCCGCAAGTTCACGGAGGAGGATCTACGCCATCGGCCGCATGGGTCTTTCGAGTATGGCTTCTGGTGGATCGAGTGGGGTGGCGATCTGAACACGATCAAGGACAATGAGCGTATCCGGGACGAGTTGTGGGCCATCGCCCTGGGCGTGTGGGACCATATCAAGAACGGCGGCGATCATGGGGCCGAGAACTGGGCGCTGGAATGGGTGGGCATGATCCCGGGCAAGCGGGAGTCGCGCCGCTTCATCGGCGATTATATCCTGATCCAGCAGGATCTGGAGCAGAGCACGCTCTTCCCGGACCGGGTCGCGTTCGGTGGATGGCCCATCGATTATCACCCGCCGAACGGCATCGACCAGCCCGATCAGCCACCCTGCGTGCAGATCGATGTGCCGCTATATAGCATCCCGTTGCGCTCGCTCTACTCCCGCAACATCGAGAATATGATGATGGCGGGCCGCAACATCAGCGCCAGCCATGTGGCCTTCGCGTCGACGCGGGTGATGGCCACGTGCGCGGTGATGGGGCAGGCGGTGGGCACGGCCGCCGCCCTGTGCGTCCGTGACGGCATCACGCCTCGCGAGCTGGCGGCCGACCGCATTGAGGAGCTACAACAGCTTCTGCTGAAGGACGACGCGTACATCCTGGAACTGCCCGCGGATGACCCCGCCGACCTGGCGGCCGACGCGGCGGTGTCCGCATCCAGCCAGCGGCCGGGCTGCAGCGCCGAGCAGGTGCTGAGCGGGATCACCCGGCAGGTAGGGGACGTCTCGCATCAGTGGGTGTCCGATCCCGAGCAGCCCCTCCCTCAATGGCTCCGGGTGGACCTGCCGCGCCCCGCGCCCGTGGATGAGATCCACCTCACGTTCGATTCGGGGTTCATCCGCCCGTTGACGCTGACCCATGACGATGGGTTCAACGCTCGCATGATCCGAGGGCCGCAGCCGGAGACGGTGCGGGACTACACCATCGAAGCCCGGGTAGAGGGCGAGTGGCGCCGCGTGGTCGAGGTGAAGGGGAACTACCAGCGGAAGATCGTCCATCGCATCGAGCCGGTGACGGCCGACAGCGTGCGGCTGACGGTGCACGCGACCAACGGGGATCCGTCCGCTCGCGTGTTCGAGGTGCGGCTGTACGGGCCTCGATGAGAGGACAGACGGATCACGAACCGTATCGCCGCCGGGCCTCCTCCAGGAACAGGTTCGCGGTGAGCGCGTCGATGTTGCACAGGTTGACCTCCCGAACCGGGCCGTCCGGGTGATCCGCCAGAAATTGCTCTACCGCGTCCAGGATCACCCGCACGGCTCGCTCCTTGGGAAAGCCGAAGATGCCTGAGGAGATGGCGGGCAGGGAGACGGATCGGAGGTCGTGCTCGGCGGCCAGGGTCAGCGCCGATGTCACGGCGGAGGCGAGCAGCTCGTCCTCGTCGCCGCGGCCGCGCCAGATGGGGCCCACGGCGTGGATCACGTAGCGGGCGGGCAGGCGGCCCGCGCCGGTGATGGCCGCGGTGCCGGTGCGCACCGGGCCGTGTTCCTGCACCCAGCGATTGCTCTCCTCCTGGATCTCGTATCCTCCCCTACGAACGATGGCGCCAGCCACACCGCCCCCGTGGGCCAGGCGCTCGTTGGCGGCGTTGACGATGGCGTCCACCGGCTCCTGAGTGAGATCCCCCTGGACGACGCGAATGATCTGCCCGGCGGGCGTTTGATGTTCGTACAGGATCTTGCGCTCCATGGGCTCCTCCTCTTTTTCCCCCTCCGTTTCCGGCATGGTTGCGGAGAGATAACTCCCCTGGAACATGATGTTGACACGGCCTGCGCGAGCCCGTATACTCGGATAGGGGAATGTGCGATGTGTGTTGCATGTTGCGTATTGCATGTTGCGTGGTGCGTATTGCGTATTGCGTGGGGATATTATAGGAGAGAGGGGTAGGCCGGTCAACGATCGGCGCTTGCGAGAGCAGGGCTTCCGGGGGAGCCTGACAGAATGCCCGCTTCCGAAGGGCATCGATCTGAGGAGGCGAAAGATGGCCATGACAATAAAGGAAGCTCTCCAGAAGCTGCGAGAGTTCGTGGAGGCCGGTGAGCGGGTGGATAGCCTGGTGGTTCGTTATGGCAATGTCTTCG
Organism: Chloroflexota bacterium; assembly: GCA_013152435.1. NCBI lineage: Bacteria > Bacillati > Chloroflexota > Chloroflexota bacterium. The sequence continues at coordinate 64,686 of JAADGJ010000076.1, forward strand.
TCGATCTCAGGATGGTCCAAAGGGGGCTCAGGTCCTGTCCATACTGCGGAGGGATGATGGGAATGGGCGTGATTGAAGTGCGGCACCAGGATGGGCGGTCCGTGCAATTCTCTCCGGAGCTGTACCACTATGTCGATGCCGGGCATCCGCTGCCCAAAGACGTAGTCAAGCGCTTGGTGGAGATCGTGGCCGATGCGTAGGAGGTTGGGTGATCCGCCGGGGCCGGAGGAGTTGGAAGAGGAGGCGATTTATCTCGGGGTGTTGACGGCGAGGGGCCTGAAGCCGTTAAGCCGGCTGGAGTACGCGGTTGCCCCGGATGTCCTGGCGTTATTGCGGGCGCTTGGGTTGCGGGTGGTCTCCATCCGGCGTGTGGCCGGGGATGGAACGGAGGTGTCCCACTGGATCCTCGGGATGGACGAGGGCCTGATGGAGGAATACAAACGGGAGTTCGATGGGACGCCGATTCGGTCGGGCGACCCCGCGGTGATCCGGGCGGAGGCCGAATACTTCGGATATCCCGCCTGCTGTGCAGAGGCCTACATCCGGGATCCGCACGCGGCCGGTGGGCTGACGCCCGAGGAGCAGAGCCTGTTCTTTCATCGCGCCTGTCCGGGATGTGAGGAGACGAGACGCCTGGTGCCGCTGTATCGTTCGGCGTTGGAGGAGGCCAGGCGGCTGTATCGGGAGTTGCGCGCTCATGAGGTGATCCGGTGATGGAATGCCCCTGAAGATCGTGGTGTTCACGGATGTTCACGCCAATCTCCCCGCGCTGAGGGCGGCGCTGAAGGCGGTTCGGCAGGAGGGATACGACGCCGCCTTCCATCTGGGGGATGCCATCGGCATCGGTCCCTATCCCGCTGAATGCCTGGATCTGCTGTTGCATATGCCCGAGATCCATCTCCTCATGGGGAACCACGATGCCTGGTTCGTGGATGGACTGCCTGATCCCCGTCCTCCCTGGATGAGCGACGGCGAGGCGCGACATCATCGGTGGACGCACGCTCGCATTCCCTCACAGTTGCGGTCGATCCTGGCCCGATGGCCCTACGTGTTGGAACATGACTTTGAGGGGGTGCGGGTCACGTTCGCGCATTACGGCCTGGCGGATTCCGGCCGGGAGTTCCTGCCCGTGATCCGGAGGCCTCGCGCGGCGGATTTGGACGAGATGTTTGCGCAATATCGCTCGGGTCTGATCTTCTTCGGCCACGACCATGTTGCGTCCGATGTCCAGGGCAAGAAGCGATACGTGAATCCAGGCTCGTTGGGTTGCCACACCGAAGCCGTGGCCAGGTACAGCGTCGTCGAGTTTCGGAAGGGGCGATTCTCCCTTGCGCATCGCGGCGTACCCTACGACGACGCGGAGCTCTTTCAGGCATTCGAGCGGCGCGAGGTGCCGGAGCGGGCGTTCCTCTTTCGGGCGTTCTTCGGCGGCCGCCACAGATGAACGGGGAGGCGCAGACGCTTTGCCTGTAACCAGCATGCTCGTGTGCTTTGTGGAAAGGCATATATAATGAAGGAAAAGTCCCTGAAACAGGCGGAACACGGGTACAGCCCTGGACAGCGGTTGGCCGCGCTGTTGGTCGAGGCGGCCTTCTTCCTGGTCGTATTCCCGGCCGCCCTCATCATCCTGGCATCCTCGCTAGATCGGTGGTTGCATTTGCCGCGCCTTCTGCATGGTTCGCTCGGCGCTGTCTTAGGTGGGTTGCTCGTCGTGGCGGGCTTTCTGTTCGCCGTATGGTCCGTCTACGTGCAGTTCACCGTGGGACGGGGGACCCCGGCGCCGGTCATGCCCACGCAAAGGTTGGTCGTACAGGGACCTTATGGCTACTGCCGCAACCCGATGGCGTTGGGGACCATCGTGCTCTACCTGGGCGTCGCCATCCTGAGCGGATCGCTCTCGGCAGTGGGCCTGGTCGCGCTGGGGGCCGCCGTGCTCTTGACGTATATCCGGCTCGTCGAGGAGAGGGAGATGGAGGCGCGGTTCGGGCAGGAGTATTGGGAGTACAGGCGACGAACGCCGTTCCTGATCCCGCGCTTCCGGGAAAGGGGTTAGGGAGGCCTCCTCCACAGCGTGAGTTAGGAGGGATGTGATGGACGGGAAGGCGATTGGGGAGTTGGTCCTGGCGGCCCTGTTGAGCGGCGCCGTGGCTTCCTCCGTGATGGGGGTGATCTTCCGCAGGTATCTGACGGCGGTGGAGCAGGAGGTCAGGTCGCAGCGCTCGTGGAAGGAGGAGGCGGTCGCCAACCTGCTGGGTCCGGTGAGCATGCAGCTCGATCGCACGAGGCGGGCATTTGATCGCTGGACGTCGAAGAACCTGTATCTAGAGGCGAAGGTGATCCGAGAGGGGAACGAGACGATCCGGGATCTCTTGCTGAGGCGGGGGCATCTTATCCCCCCTGAGCTTCTGGAGGATGCCGGGAAGCTGGTCGAGCATTACGACGTGTGGCTGGAGAAATTTGAGAAGCAGCGTCTGGCGGAGGAGCCGGATCTGGAAAGCCCGTTCACGTTCGTAGGGCCGGATGGATATCCGTTCCCCCGGCAATCGGCCGAGAGGTTTCAGGAGAAGTTTCGGGAGTATTGGGTGGAGTTGTACAGTGGCTAGCGCCTCTGTGCGATCGAATTCGCCGTGGAGGCGAAGGCCTTGAGGGGCTCGCGAGATCAATGGAGAGATGGCAGGGTTATCGTATCGGATCATAGAGAAAAGGAGGGATCTCATGGGCAAGGAAGTGAGCGAGAGCATCCGTGTCGCTACGTTCACCGGCGGTCTGGTAGGGCCGAGCATCCCCATGCTGGGGCCGATAGCCGATGGCGGCACTATCATCGCGGAGACTGCCCCCGGCTGTTGGGGGCCGATGATCACCCCGTCCTTCCGTGGCGGTCACGAGGTGACCACCCCGGTGGCTGTGGAGGGAGCCGAACCCGGGGATGCCGTCGTCATCCGCATCCAGAAGATCCGGGTGACCTCCATCGCTACCGCTTCCGGCACCATGTCCTTTGTGGAAGGACGTTACACGGGCGATCCATTTGTGGCCCGTCACTGCCCCGAATGCGGGACGGAGAATCCGCCCACCCGGGTGGAGGGGATCGGGCCGGAGGCCATTCGCTGCGCCGTATGCGGTGCTGAGGTCAGCCCCTTCCGGGTGACCAACGGGTATACCATCCTCCTCGACGACGCCCGCCAGATAGCGGTCACCGTGAAGCCGGAGGTGGCCGAGAAGCTGGCCCGGGACGCGGCGAAGGTGATGGCGTTACCCGAGAAGTCCGCCCAGAATCCCATCGTGGCCCTGTGCCCGGCCGATATCGCTGGCGTGGCCACCCGGATGCGCCCCTTTATCGGGAACATCGGCACCACCCCGGCCGTGGATATGCCCGACTCTCACAACGCCGGTGACTTCGGGCAGTTCCTGATCGGCGCGCCCCACGAGTATGGGATCACCCAGGAGCAGTTGGAGGAGGCTCGCACCGACGGGCATCTGGACATCGACTCCGTGCGGGAGGGAGCCATCCTGATCTGCCCCGTGAAGGTGGCGGGGGGTGGCGTGTACCTGGGGGACGTCCACGCCATGCAGGGAGATGGCGAGATCGCCGGTCATACCACCGACGTCTCTGCGGAGGTGACTTTGCAGGTGGGCTTGCTCAAAGGCCTGGAGATCGGGGGACCGATCCTCCTGCCGCCTCTCGAGGATCTGCCGTACCTGGCCCGGCCTCTCACCTCTGCCGAGAGGGAGGCCGCGAGGCAGCTGGCCGATCGGTTCGGGCAGGACGTATTGGAGGAGTCTGCCCCCATCCAGATGGTGGGCTCCGGCGCGAACCTGAATGAGGCCACCGATAACGGCGTGGCTCGCCTGGCAGAGCTGTTGGGTATGTCCCAGGAGGAGGTGATGAACCGGGTGACCCTCTCAGGGGCGGTGGAGATCGGACGCCTGCCTGGGGTGGTCACGGTGACGATGCGGGCGCCCCTGTCCAGACTGGAGGAACTGGGCCTGGCGGATCTGGTGAGGAGTCAATACGGCCTCTAGCGCGAGGGTGAGCCGCAGCGCTTTGGAAGATAAGAGCAGCCGAGGGCGTCGCCTTCGGCTGCTCGCTTATCTCTTTTCTCGGCGTCCTCTGCGACTCAGCGGTGGTTCAGGTGTGGATTCGCCTGGCTTCCTGGTAGCTCAGGTATATGTGAGACGCGCCGAATAGCCCGGCCATCGCTGCCAGAACTGCCGAGTGCAGCACCACCGACGCCGCTGCGAAGTAGATGACGGGGCTGACGGCCAACGGCACAGGTATCTTGATGAGGGCCTGGTATAGCGACGGGTGGCTCCGTCCCCTGAGGAAATACCGTGCCCATCCCACATAGTAGATGGTCAGCGCGAGCGCCATCACGCCCGCACAGATCCTCTCCAGCGGGCCGGAGATCTCCACCCGATAGAAGAGGGGTACGACGAATACCCCCATCCGTCCGATCTGTTCCATCGTCTCCAACAATCTGGGGGACCGGGCTTCCGCTCCCCCGCCGGAATCCGGCATTCCTCGGGGCGGGAACAGCATCCAAAGGAGATTGGGCCATAGAGCCGCCAATGTGATCATCCAACCGCCAGGCATCTTTCCCTCGTGCCTCGCCCCGCGTGTTTCAGAGCGTGTCTGAAAAATGCGATGGGAACCACTAAGGCACGAAGACCCTAAGAGTGTGTCTGAAAAATGCCGTTGCCTCTGCTGGGCGGAGCCCCTCCGGAAAAAGCCCTTCTTTTGCCCTCGACCTGCCTGGCCTCGGCCTGGGTCCTGCGGAAGGGGCCGAGAGAGGCGGGTACAGGCCAGGAAAGTGGGATTTCCGTGGAGGGGAGGCCTCCTCCACATTTCTCCCTGTGGAGCTGGTCGTTGAGGGAGATCCCTCAGAACATCTTGCCGGTAAATTTTCAGACACGCCCAAGATAGAGAAGGCGGAAGTGCACCATGGAGGGCTTACGAGTGCAAGAAGCGGCCTCGCTATACTCCTTTTCATGCCCTTCTTGGCGTCTTCGTGGCTTCGTGGTGTGTTCTTCAGACACATTCGCAGACCAGGTGGTCCTAGCTGCGGCAAAGCCGATCGCCGGTCAGGATAGGATGTACAGGGGAGCAGGCGGCCGGGTTCACGGCGAGGCGTCGTCTGTGCCCGGTTTCCTGAAGTTCGCCGTATAGTTCTTCCCCCGTCCGAAGCTCTCCACGAATTCGAACCCCGCTCGCTCGGCCAGCCCGCGGACGGTCGGCAGGGGGAGCGCGTCGGGGTCTCCGGGCTGTTCGGTGATAGAGAGTAACCCGCCGGGCCGAAGCACCCGATGAATGCCCCGTAGACAGGCGGCTGGATCCGGCACCTCGCCCAACACGGCGACGAGGAAGGCGACATCGAACGTCATCCCGGCGAAGGGGAGGGTGCGAGCATCCCCCTGCGTGAATCCTGCATTGCATGCACCTGCCGCCTGAAGCCTCCGGCGCGCCTTCTCCAGCATCTCTCGCTGGAGATCGATCAGCTCCAGACGTCCTTGCGGGATGCGGCGGGCGACCTCGACGCTGAAGTAGCCCGGCCCCGGCCCCACCTCGAGCACTCGTGAGGTCGCATCGAGATGAAGCCGCCCGGCCAGTTCCCCCGGCGACAGGACCAGTCGGCGCAGCGCGGATCCCAGCACGAACGATAGCTGGTGCGGATAGGTCCCACGGCCGAAGAACCCCTTGATAGTGCTCTTCCATTCTCTCCAATTCATCTCTCAGTACCCCCTCGCTCGGATATACTCGGAGACGTCCGCGTTGTAAACGACCTCCTCGATCGTCCACACGGACCAGGGCGTCTCGTCATCCTGCCAGATCGCGGCCGCGGGTGACGGGATCATGATCCCGTGAAAGGCCCGCCAGCCCAGCGGCTCGTTGCGCCAGAGGATCTTTGCCTCGCTGGTGGGCTCCTTCCATCGCAGTGCCTCCAGCTTGAGGAGCAGCCCGGTCTGCGGGTCGAACGTGGCCGTGAAGGAGTCCTCTCCCTCACCGAAGGGCACCACCAGGCGGGCGGTGGTGTCATCGATGGCCTCCCAGCGCACGCGGGGGTCGGTGACGAGGATGGATGGCAGCCAGAGCGATTCCGCCCACAGCCCCAGGTTGGCAGCCATGTCGATCTTCGGCTCGCCCTCGATCACGCCGACGGGAAGCTCCAGGCGGGCCTTGCCGTCGAGGTACCACTCGTTGACCTTCATCACCGGGTAGCCGAAGATTGTCGCCTCGATGTAGTGCCGGTATCCCCGGCCGGCGATGTGAGTGAACCGGAAGCGAGCGGGAAAACGCAGGCCGAAGAGCCGCAGCCTGGCCCGCCCGGTGATCACCGCCGACTCGATGATCGGGACGTCCTCTCCCATGATCGTTTCGTAGAATCGGGCGACAGGCGCCGGCAGGTCCGCCGGCCTCCTGACGGCGTTCAAGGCTGGCGTTCGCTCCGGGTAGGCGGGGAACGGCTTCGGCTCCACCTGGAGGCCCAACCATCCGATGCCCGCCAGGGCCACCAACCCGCCGACGATGCCCCCGATCGCTTTCATCGTGATGTTCATCCCTTGTCTTTCCTCGTTTCTGTTCGGTCGCTTGGCCTACTGGGGCTGTGGTAGCCAGTCCGTCCGGCCCTCGAAGAACAGGTAAGCCAGGATGGCCACGTTGATCAGCAGGCCGAATCGGGCATCCGGCCAGCCCAGGATACAGAGTACCAGGGAGAACAGCGTGACCCCAAGCGTGATGCTCCCCCACCATGGGTGCAGGGTGAAGGCGGCGACGCCGGCCACCACAAAACCGATGGCCGCCAGCAGCCAGAGCAGCCCGACCACACGGATGCCTGTGGCGCCCACATCCAGCGCGCCGGCGAGCAGTGTGGTCTTGTAGGGCATCTCCTCCAGGGTGGCCAACCGCCAGGGCACGACGAAGCCGAGCAGATGCACCAGGCCGTGCCCGATCAGCACAATTGCCACAACGATGCGTATCATTGGGATTCTCCTCTCTCATAGCCGCACAACCTGACCCAGGTATAACACGGAGTCTCCTCGGATGCACCAGGCATCTGGGGAGACTTGAGGCTGGTCAGATGCCTGATCTTTGCCCTGGTCAGGTGATCAGGAGCTCGATTCAACCGCTCAACATGTGCTACTTTGCCAGCAGGGTACACCATTCCAGTCTGGTCTCGGCCACCGGCAGAGCGTCTATGCCCGCTCCTTCCAACACGACGCCGGTGGGAGTCGGCCGTGCCTTCCCGGTGCAGGAATAGACCACCTCGACCTCCCAGCCGGCCTCGGCGAAGTGCTCCAACGCCGCGCGGCGGAAGAGGAGGTCAGCCAACCCCATCTCGTTGATCGCTTCAGCGTTTGCCTCGTCATCCTCTGGATAGAAGATCGAGAGGGCCAGGAACTCCCCGGAAACGACCCGTCGTAGCTCACGCAGCAGGTTCCCAGGCTCCCTAATGTTCGCAAGCCCCTGATACGTGGTCAATGTCTTGACCGCCCCGTCCTTGAACGGGGTGCGCCTGGCGTCGAAGGCCAGCAGGCTTACCCGGTCGTAGAGACCGAAGAACTCCAACCGCTGGCGGTCGCGCCTCAGCACGCGGGGGCTGAAGTCGGTAGCGACGATGGGACAGGTGAGCCGGCGTGCCATTTCCTCCAGCAGATGGCCCAAGCCCGAGGCCAGATCCACGATGGGGCTGTCCGACGAGGAGAGATGTTCGATGGCGTGATTCACCTGGCTATTGGAGCAGGCGAGGTACTCCGAGGTGTATGCCCTGGTACGAGCCAGCTCGGCGGCGACCTTCGCCGCAGCGTACTCGCCGCGTTCGTCCAGGATCAGCGCACGGAAGAACTGATCGGCCGGCGACAATGTCTCCAGCGGCACCTCCATCAACCGCCGTTCGACTTCGGGATGCTGACGCAGGTATTGGACCAGGTGGCTGTCCACCTGCTCCCATAGGTCGTCTCGTGGCAGGTCGGGTGTGAGAAACACGCCGATCCCCTCACGGACAGGGTAGGTGGCAGCGCACGCCAAGCAGCGTACATCGGCGACCTCGATGCGATCATCATGCCCGTCGGCGATGTCCCATTGCAGTTCTCCGTGACAAGCCGGGCATGCCAGCAGATCAACCAGGTACGTCTGCATTGCAATTCTCCTCAGAGATCCTTAAAGCGTGTCTGAAAATTTACCAGCAAGGTGTCTGAGGGGGCTCTCTCAACCACCAACTCCACAGGGGGTGATGTGGAGGGGGGCTCCCCTCCACAGAAAACCCCGCTTTTCCGGCCTGCACCTGCCTTTCTCGGCCCTTTCCGAAGAGCCCAGGCCGAGGCCAGGCAGGTTGAAGGCAGAAGAAGGGCTTTTTCCGGAGGGGCTCCCCACGGCAGAAGCAACGGCATTTCTCAGACACACTCTTAACCAGCCGTCTTCTCTGATAATATCCTTTCAATCCGCTCCACATGCTCTTGCATGTGATCCGCCAGCATCTTGACCATCTCGCGGACGCTCATCTCCCGGATGATCTCGCCTTCGGCGTTGGCAAGTCGTACTGAGCGATCCCAGGCGTGGGAGAAGTGCCTCAGCAGTTGCGCAAGATAATGTCGGTGCGCACTGATCAGGTGGATCGCACTGCCTATCTCTCGTTTATCGAAGTCCAAAGCCTCTGCCCAGGCTTCATTGCCCGGGAACCCCTCGAACCGGACAAGGGTGCCGGGCGTCGCGATGGCTTTCTTGATGCACATGGACCACACATCGCAGTCGTCGGCGACATGATGCACGATTTGCCGAATCGTCCAGCTGCCCGATTCCCGGGACAGGTCCAGATCCGCTTCGGGCAGATTTTCCACCTGCGCCTGGAGCTTCTCCGCGCTCGAGAGGAAGAGGGATAGGACCTCCTCATCGGGCGGCGTTTGTTTCGTCATTGACTCCTCCCTTGCGAATGTCCGGCATCAGGCCCTCTTTTCCTGGCCCAAAAGATAGCGCGTGGGGCGGCGTTTGTGTAGATGTCGCCTTCGTGGTTTCCCAGTATATGCTCGATCGTCAACCCCTGATCGACCAGCCAATCGGCCACCTCGGTCGCGCTCACCGGATGCTTTTGCTGGATATATTCACGTTCCACGATGCTCCCGTCCGGCCGGCTGATGCAGGTCTGGCGGAGGAGGCGGATCAGCCGTCGAGGTGGGTCGTACCAGATGACCTGCCATCGGCTTTCCAGACGTGTGCCATCGGCGCATTCGCCCGTGGGGAAGACGCGTTCGCGCGTCGGCGGATCGTACCATGTGCGCTCCAGATCCCCTTCCATGTGATCGTTGTCCACGAACAGATGTCCGCCGGGCCGCAGGGCGTTCGCCGCCGAGGCGATGACCTGGGCCTGTTCTTCCGGTGTCGCCAGCTCGTAGAGGCAATTGCCTCCCAGGATCACCAGGTCGAAGTTCGCGGGCCATGCCGCCTGTAGAACATCACGGTGGAGCAACGTGATCCGCTCCTGGACCCCGGGAGGCAGCGTACCCACTTTGGCCCTCGCCCGGGACAGCATGCCCAGAGCGCGATCCATCCCCACCACGGTATGACCATCGAGCGCCAACGGGATGAGCACGCGTCCGGTGCCGCAAAACGGCTCCAGGATGCGCAGCCCTTTCCGTGGGCCGATCAGCCGTCGGATCAGGGCGATGTCCTCCGTGTCCGTGATGAGCTGGTCGTAGAGCTCCGCCACGTGGGCGTCCAGATCATACAACATCTCTGTGCGTCTCACTTTACCAGAAAGGGGTTACGCGAGGGTATTCTGACAGGCTCGCAACGCCCAAGCTTGATCTCTCGTACCAGATCGCTCACGCTCTCGATCTTACTCGTGGAGCGGGTCCCGGTCCGAAGCATCTCCCAAGCGTGAGAGGTGTTGCGAGAGAGTTCGGCGTGATTGTGAAGGTCAACGATCATAAGACCATCTCTTCCAACGCCGAAATCAGCGCTTGCGTGGTCTTCTTTCGGTGGACCAGGGCCTCCAGCGCGGCGGATAGCGCCTCCGGATCCCGAATGAAACTCTCGGCGTCCTGCATGGTTCTTTGGAAGTAGTCGGCCAGCTTCTCCAGATTGCCCTTCAGCCAGGGGAACTTGGCCCGAATCCGGCGAGCCTTCTCCGTCTCACCGGTGTCCTCCGCGCGGGCCATGGCTTCCAAATCAGAGACCAGATCCGCCGCCACCTCCAGCCAATCGTTGATGCTCATCCCCGACTTGCGCTGGAAATCCCGCCGGGCGTACATTCTGCGGAACACGTCTAGCTCCTCGAACTCCCGATTGACCTCCTCCAACACCCTCCGCAATTCCTCAGCGCACTGAACCAGTGAAGCCGGTAGTATTTCGGCGGCGGCGGATGTCGTTGCGGATGGCTCTGACGGGGAGTTAGCAGCCAGTGCGCCCTGCAAAAGTCCTGTTTTGGCCAAAGGCTGGAAGGGGTCAGCGACTTGGCCGTGGTACTCACGGGCGTGGACGATGGTGTAGGCGAAGCCGGCCGCACAGTCCTCGGCCGGCATCAGCCCCTCGTAGCCGGGATTGGTGCCCATGCCGGTGAACTCCTCGTAGGACATGCCGAAGCGAGGCGCCATGGTTTGGAAAGCCTCGTTGCCGCCGGGCGTGTCCACCATGCCGGGAGCGAAGACAAAGGCATACACCCCCGACTCCTCATCCAACTCCGCGGCCAGCGACAGCCCCAGGGAACGCAGGGCCGCCTTGGACGCAAAGTAGGGTGCGGCGTACGGCATTCCCTCCTGGGAGGTAATGGTCACGATGACGCCCTCCTTCCGCTCCAGCATCCCCGGCAGGAAGGTCCGGATGGCCACCACCGCCCCCCGCAGGTTCACGGCGTAGACCTGGTCCCAGGTCTCGATAGGAGTCTCCAGGACCGTGCCGGTGCGGTAGATGATGGCATTGTTCACCAGAATATCCACCCGGCCGAAGGCTGCCAACGCACTTTCCGCCATCGCTCGGATGCTCTCCTCGTCCCCGACGTCGGTCTGGACGAACAGGGCCGTGCCGCCTGCGGAGCGGATCAGCGCCTCGGTCTCAGCGCCCGTCTCAGCGATCTCGGCAATGATGACTTTGGCCCCCAGCCAGGCCAGCGCTCTCGCCAGCTCCTTGCCGATGCCCCGCCCTGCGCCGGTGACGACGGCCACCTTCCCGGCCAGGGCATTACAGGGCAAGCCCATCTTCTGGATCAACATGGTCACCTTCCTTGTTGTCCCGAGCCAGTGAGCGAATACAGGAACTCCTTCAGCACCCTGTTGAACGCTGTAGGTTCTTCCATGTTTGCGAAATGCCCAGCTTTTGGCAGCTCCACGAGCTGGGAGCCGGCTTCCCCCGCAACGCCGCCAGCCCCCTCCACACCTCCCCCTGTGGAGCTCGTCATTGAGGGAGACCCCTCAGGCACGCTCTTACGAGGGGCTTGGGATCGTTTCGGCAAATCATATCCGGGCGGTGAGCTTGCTTCGTCGAAAGGTCCGAGTTCCAAACCACAACAGCAGCGCGTCCACTCCCCACAACACCAGGCCCAGCAGTAACACAAATCCCACGTTCAGGTACATTACTCCCATCGCTTGCCCAATCACCAGCAGCAAGATGGGCAAGACCACGGCCCCTCCCAGTTGATATGCTTCCTGGAAGCCCTGTACCCGAACGGAGACCAGCACCATCGTGCCCAGCCCCAGTCCCGCCACGGCCGGCGCCACCCAAATGACCAGCACCAGCCACATCGTGGTGGGGAAGAAGATTCGCTCCATCACCGGCCAGGCGGCCAGGTTGGCTACCAGGCCGTAAAGCACGAATCCTCCCCATGCCACCCCTACGGCGGGCAGCCAGGCGGAGAGTACCTTGCCCAAAAAGAGCTCCCCGTCGGTGGTGGGGGTGTACAGCAGCGCCTCCAACGTCTTGCGCTCCTTCTCCCCGGCGAAGCTGTCGGCGGCGATGACGCTGGCCACCATCAACGGGATGATCAGGTACATGGGGGCCAGGAAGTAGACCAGGGCCAGCACGACCCACCGTTGCGCCTCGTCCAGCCCGGCCAACTCGGCCTGCAGGCCTGGCGGCATGTTGGCGATGAAGCTATCCAGCCCGGCTAGCGGCGTGATCGGCAGGTCGGCGGCGGCCGGGGCCAGAGCGGCCAGCGCCGGTAGGGCGATCAGCATAATCGTCGGGACCAGGACCAGTGGCAGGATCACGCCGCGGCTCCGGGCGACGACTTTCAAGTCCTTGCGGACGATGGCTTTGATGGCGCGTTCGTTCATGATGACTCCTCCTCGCCTCCCTGCAAGGCGAAGTAGACATCCTCCAGAGAAGGCTCAATGGGTGTCACCCGATAGATCCGTACCCCGGCGTTCACCAGGGCGGCTACCAGATCGGGTACCGCCTCGCGTTCGACTCCCTGGACGATGAGAATGCCCTCTCGCTGAGTCAGGCTCGCGACATTTGAGGCGACATGCAGGACCGTCATCGCTGTGGATATCCCATCCGATGCCACCTCGATCTCCAATCGCAGGCTGGGCGCCAGCCGGTGGGCCAGCTCCATGGGTGTGCCCAGGGCCACTAGCTGCCCGTGCTGGAGCACAGCCACTCGGTCACATAGCCTTTGTGCCTCCGCCAGGTTGTGGGTGCAGAGGAAGATCGTGCGGCCCTTTTCCCGGCTGAGGTGGATGATCATCTCGTGGACGTGGCGGGTGGTGACCGGGTCCAGCCCCGCGGTGGGCTCGTCCAGGAAGAGCAGTTCCGGCTCGTGAAGTAGGGCCCGGGCCAGGGCCAGACGCTGTTTCATGCCTCTGCTGAAGCTTCCCACCTGTTCGTCCGCTCGTTCCGCCAGCCCAAAGGTGGTGAGCACTTCCTCCACGCGGCGGGGTATCCGCTCTGGGGGAATGGCGTACAGATCTGCGTAGATGCTCAGGTTCTCGCGGGCGGTCAGCCGCTCGTCCAGCGAGGGGGTCTCCGTCAGCACCCCGGTCCGGCGACGCAGCTCCGGGCCGTGGCATGTCGGGTCCAGGCCCAGCACGCGAGCGGAGCCATCGTTGGGAAGTAGCACCCCATTGAGAAGGCGCACCGTCGTCGTCTTGCCTGCTCCGTTGTGTCCCAGGAATCCGAACACCTCGCCCGCGTGAACCTCCAGGGTCAGGCCGTCCACAGCCACTCGATCACCGAAGGAACGGGTCAGGTGGTGGGTGACGATGACTGGTTCATCCTTCATGCGCTCATCTCCTTCCCTCTACGCCGTGGCGATGGGCCGTCGTCGCATCTCCCATATCCCCAGGGCCAGCCACACGACGATGCCGACGAGGCCAGTGAATCCGCCCAGCAACGGGTTTACATCCGGGAACAACAGGCGCCAGATGCCATATCCCTGGCTGTTGAACAGGCCGTGCATCCAGCCGGCCAGGATCGAGCTACGATGGCGAAGCGTCAGCTCGTTCATGTACAGGCTCAGGGCGGTCGTCATGCCCGCCATCCAGATCACCCCCAGGATCGGGTAGCCGGGGTAGTTGAACCCGACCAGGATGATCGGCGCGTGCCACAGGCCCCAGATCACCCCGGTCAGCACGTAGGCCCGGGTTCGGCCCAGCGGCATCAGTTTGGGCAGCAGGTACCCGCGCCAGCCCAGTTCCTCGCCGAAGCCGAAGGCGCTGTTGATGAACGGCGTGATGAAAATCGTTGCCAGGAAGAGACCCGGCAGGAACACCGATGCTGGCGGCATCGCGGATGTATCCGCCCCGGCGGAGGCGAGCATCTCACGGAATTGAGCGAGTTGCCAATCCGGCCGCCCCAGGCCAAGCAGCCAGGTCAGCCCATAAGTCGCAACGAAGGCGGCCGGGATGACCAGTGCCGTCTTCAGATAGGGCCGCCACGAGCCGATGCGGAGGTTGGTGATGGCGAAGCCCTCGTGGGTGACGAACCGGATGGTCAGCACCGTCGCCAGCGCGGGCACCCACATCACGCCGGCGATGACGAACTGGCCGTAGAGGGGCGGGACCCCAGTCAGGCGGAATCCCGTCAGGATCAACACACCCTCTATCGTGTAGGTGAGGGCGAACGTGATGGCGAGATACGAGAATATCCCCTTGCGATCGATCATGACGTCAACTCCTGGAAGAAGGCCGGCCTCGTCAACGGATCAGTGGGGCCGGAGCGCGCTTCATCCCTCGTCCCATTTCGAGATCGCCTCGATCGCTGCGGGCGCGCCGCCGTAGGCGCGTATTCGCTCCCCCAGGATCGCCGCCCGCGACGCGCATTCCGCCTGTCGCGTGAACGAGGAGCGCAGCCATGCGACCGTGAACTCGTTCACCTCGCCCATGAAGCCCGCTCCGGCCTCCTCGACCTTCCTGGCGTTGTACCGACGCTCGAATATGGGCCCTGGGAAGATGAGCAGGGGCACGCCGTGAAGCAACGAGTGGATGATCGTGTTCTGCCCCCCATGGCAGATGGTCCAATCGCACCGGGGGAGCACCTCCCCGGCCGGGACGTAAGGGCGAAACTCCACCGCCCCCAGGCGGTAGGGGCGGTCGATGCTCTGGGCGCCCACCAGGCAGATCCGGCTGCCGTTGGATGGGAAGACTTGAGGCAGGACCTCTCGCAGCCTGTTCAGAGAGAGGGAGCCGGTGCCCACGTACACGAACACGTAGCGTCGTCCCGGATCGGGCTGGAAATCCACGGCGGAGGCCGGTTGGATGGGGCCGATCAGATGGCCGACATAGCGGACGTCAGGACGATCGGGGTCGGTGTCATCCAGTTCGGGGATGGAGGGGATGATCTTGAGCACCGAGTCGCCGAAGAATAGCTGTTCAGGTGGGTGGGTTGGGAGCCCGTAGGCCCGCAGGACGGAGGCGGTGGCCCGCCGCATCAGCCTCCAGGGCAGGGTGCCATGGCCGCGAGTGATGATATGGGCATAGGCCGAGGCGATGGGCAGGCCGGTCACCGCGGCGGTGAGGAAGGCGCCGGGATCGAGATCTGTGAAGAGTCGGTCCGCCCGGAATGCCTGGACGGCCTTGATCTCCTCCTCGACGAGACGACGCAGGTAACCCGCCCGCGCCAGGCCGGAGATGAACAGCACCATCCAGATGCTCCCGATCGATTTGCCTGGCTTGACGGGCAGGGAGAGCTGCTGTGATCGGCGTTCGAGGAGGCGCGACAGGGCGGTGGGCAGGCCGAGCATCGTCGTCGGCGGCATGGCGTAGACCCGGTATCCGTGGCGTCGCAGCGCGTCCTCCAGATATCCGGAAGCGCAGAAGGCCACCTCGTGTCCGGCGCTCTTCGCAGCCTCGGCCATGGCCACGACTCGGGTGAGCCCTCCCCAGGTGCCGGTGGCCGGGGAGAAAAGGGCGATCAGGAGTCTCATGTTCGGAATATCCTCCTTCCTGTCTCGGCCTGGCTTCGGCGGACAAGGCTGGGCGCGTCTGATGGAAGGCTGAAACAGGGGGGGGTTGAAGGGGCGCAACCTCTCAAAGCCTCCCCGCGGTAGCGCTCTCATTATCCCTCTTTTTCAGGGGCCTGTCGAACGACTTGCCTGTCACAAACCCGACAGTTTGGCGAACAGTTTGCCGACGGCTTCCGGGAAGCGGCGGGCCAGGAACAAGTACACCGCCGTGCGGAGGTCGGGAGTGATGACGGGCCGGGCGGAGAGAATACGCCTCGCCAGCTTATGCCCCACGTCGGCCGGGTCGGCCATAGCCTGGGATGGTATCCCCAGCGGCGCGGCTGATCGGGTATCCGTCAACGGCGGGTGCATCAGGGTGACCCGGATGCCATAGGGGGCCAGCTCCAGTGCCAGCGTCCGGGCCAGAGCCTCGATGGCGCCCTTGGTGGAGGCGTAGCCGGAGAGTCCTGGAAAGCCGGTGATGCCCACACCGGAGCTCATATTGTGGATGATCCCGCCCCCTTGCGCCTTCATGTAGGGCACGACGGCGGCGATCATGCGCACATATCCGAAGTAATTCACCTCGAACTCCCGCCGGATCTGTCCCAGGTTCTCCTCCTCGAAGGGCTTGAAGGTGGCCAGGCAGGCGTTGTTGACCAGCACATCGATGCGGCCCCACCGCTCGATGACGCTCCCTACCGCTGTCCTTACCTGAACATCGTCGGTGACATCGCAATGGCGGAAGATCAATCGATCCGGATAGGCGTTCTGAAGAGGGATCAGGTTCTCGCCCGACAGATCCAGGGCCGCCACCCGGTATCCTTCCTTCAGTAGCGATGTCGTCAGGTGGTATCCGATGCCGTTGTTGGCACCGGTGATGATAATGACGGGATCTTCCATTTAGCAACTCCCTCTGGAGGAGAGGCCAGGGTGAACGGAGCTGCGCTGAGGACAGGGCCAGCCAACCCATCCAATCTCCCAAACGATCCCTCTCCCTCTGATCCGTCAGGTCAGTATCCAGATAGCGACGATGATGCCCATCAGGCCGAGGATGGCCCATGTCCATTGGGCCGACAGCCGCTGGCGATCGCCCTCCGCTCGCCGGGCCAGCCGCTCTCGCTCCGCCTCACGCACGTCCTCCTCGATGCGTCTCCGGGCTAGCTGTTGAGCCAGAAAGGGATTGAATAGCATCTCGATTCCTCCATTAGCGAAGTGATGGCGGACGACAGACGACAGGCGACGGATGCGATCTCAGAGTGGGCTATCGTGCGCCGCCTGCCGTCCATGACCTGTTGCCTCCCCGAGCACCACCGCCAGCAGGCGTTCGGGTGGGTCCCCTTTGCTGACGAAGGCATCGGCTCCGGCCGCCAAAGCGGCTTTGCGCGCCTCCGGCCGCCCGCTGAGAGCGATGATCCACAGGCGAGGGTGGCAGGAACGCAAGATCGATAGCAACTCGGCGGCGGGCGCTCCGGGGAGCTCCCAATCCAGCAGGATCAGATCGGGGTGGATGGCTTCCACCATGGCCTGTAGCTCTCCGGCATTGGCCGCCTCGCCTACCACGCTCAACCCGGATTGCAGTTCCAGCAACAGCCTCAGCGCCGAGCGCACCTTCGCCTGGTCATCGGCGATCAAAACGCGAATTCCCTCTGCCCGATCTGTGGTGATCTCCGTCCTCCTGGGCCGGGGTATTCCCGCCGTACCGGGCGGGTTTCGCTTTCTAGTGTAAGGGGGAAATGGCTCGGAGGCGCCGGGCATTCAGATGGTTCCGCATCTGGACGGATGTCCGGCCCTCACCCTGGTCAGGTGGCTAGGTGGGAAGATGCGGATTGTCGCGGGACCGTTCCGTCATCCGTCGGTGGGGCGTGAGGGTGGGAGAGGGCGGTGAGGATAGATCGGTAGCTCGACCACCAGTAGGGCCGTCAGGATCAGCCCGCGGCCGGTCACTCCCCAGCTCGTCAGCCGCTCGCCCAGGAAGAGGAAGGCGGTGAGGGTGGCGAAGACGGGCTCCATCGTCAGTAGAAGGGCCGCCTGCTGGGGCGGTGTGCGCTGCTGCGCGATCACCTGGAGCGGGAGGGCTAGCGCCGTGGCCGGCAGGGCGGTGAACAGGATGGCTCGCCAGATCGTGGTGGAAGTGGGGTTGGGAAACGGCTCAGTCGACAGGGCGATCAGTCCGCTGAGCAGCGCCATCGCTCCAATCTGGGCCGTGCCCAAGGCTAGGGGATCGTGATGGCGGACGTGACGATCTACCAGGAGGATATGAACGGCCACCGTCAGCGCGCAGAGCAACATCAACCCATCGCCTGGGGTCCAGGAGCCGCCCATAGGTCGCGAGAGCAAAGCCAGCCCGAGTACGGCCAGGAGCGCGGCGATCCAGATACGGGGAGAGAGCGGTCGACGCAGGATCAGCGCCGAGAGCAGTGGGACCAGGACGACGAACAAGCTGGTGAGGAAGCCCGCCCGGGTGGCCGTGGTCGTGCGCAGGCCAACGGTCTGCAGGCCGTAGGCTGCGAAGAGGACGGCCCCCAGAGCGCTGCCTGCTTGCCACAGGGCGCGGCCTCCCCGCCGCAGACGAGCGTGAAGGGGCAGGGCCAACACGGCGAAGGCCAGCGAGAAGCGCATGGCCAGGAAGGAAAAGGGCCCGCTCTCCTTCAGAGCGGTTTTGACGAAGACAAAGGTGGCTCCCCAGACGAGGGCCACCGTCAACAACATCAGGCTGGGGATCAGGGTATGGCGGCGGAACATGGCGATCGTCGGGTGGCCGGCCGGGCGGGTTGCCCTAGTCCGCTGTGTCCGTATCGACGAGGCGGTGTTAAACGGCCAGGGCGACCGCCTCCGTGCGGCTCTCGACACCCAGCTTGGACAGGATGTTGCTGACGTGGAACTTCACCGTGGATCGGCTGACCGTCAGCCGTTGCGCGATCTGAGGATTGCTCAGCCCCTCGACCATCAAGGCCAGCACCTCCCGCTCCCGAGGGGTCAGGTCGAACCCCGGGGTGGGCGGCTGAGTGGCCACATGGATCAGGGCCTGCGCGGCCTCGGGCGCCAGGGTCGGGCGTCCGGCGTAGGCCGAGCGGATGGCCTGGGCCAACTCGTCGGCCGAGACGTTTTTCAGCAGGTAGCCGATGGCCCCCGCCCGGAGCGCCCCCTGCACCAGCTCCTCCTCTCGGAAGCTGGTCAGGGCGATGATCCGCACGTTCGGGTAGCGCTCTCGGATAGCCTGGATGGCCGCCACGCCGTCCATCCCCGGCATCACCAGGTCCATCAGCACCACGTCGGGCCGGACCTGTCCGCACAAGACCAGGGCCTTCTCCCCGCTGTCGGCCTCGCCGACCATCTCCAGGTCGTCGAAGGCCATCAGGAAGGCCGCCAATCCGCTGCGCACGACGGCATGATCGTCTACGAGCATCACGCGAATGGGGGTAGGTTGGGTCATGGTGGCTCCTTGGCGACGAATAATAGGCGATGGATGATAGACGACTGACGATGGACGGTAGACGACTGGCGATGGTCGTCCGCCTGCCCTGTTCGTAGATGATGCCTTATTCCGCTTCGTATGCCGCGGTTTCCTCACGTAGCCATGGCTTGTGAGGTGCGATCGAGTTCCGCAGCGCCTGCAGTTTCACCGCCAGCGTCTCGGCGTGACGGTAAGCTTCACGTAGAAGTGTTTGTTCCTGGAAATACTGGCGGCGGTGAATGATGTGCTGGCAGGCCACCGTCTCCAGTGAGGAACGAATGGCTAGGCCCAGGAAACGGGCTTGTTCCGCGTTGGTCTGTCCTGTGGACCCCTCGGCTATGTTGAGTGCTACAGATGTTGCCGCCCGGATCATCTGTGTCTTGAGGTTGTATTCTTCGACCCGCGGCAGTTGGCCGGCGATCTCGTAGATCAGATCGATATAGTCCAGAGACAGTCGCCATACTTCGAGTTTCTCGAATTTGAAGGCCATCCTGGTTCTCTCTCTCTTCTTCCTCGGACGCCAGGCGATAGACGATCAATCATCTGTGATCCGTCGTCTGTCGTCTCTCTCCCATACGACCGCCACTTCTGTGCCGCGCCCGATCTTGCTCTTCACCTCCAGCCTGGCCCCGATCGCCTCTGCCCGCTCGCGCATGATGCTCAGCCCCAGATGGTCCGGGGCGGTTTCTCCCACGTGGAAGCCCCGGCCGTCATCTCGGACGCTCAGCTTCACCTGCCCCGGTGAGCAGCGCAGGGCCACCTCCGCCCGGCTGGCGTCGGCGTGCTTCGCCACGTTGTTCAGCGCCTCCTGGGCGATGCGATACAGGGCGACCTGCACATCGGGTGGCAGGGTGCATGCCCCGTCGATCGCCACGGAGACCGGCACCCGTGCCCGGCCGGTGGTGGCCTCCGCGAGCTGGCGTAGCAGATCTCCCAGGTTCGCCTCGATCACGGCCGCCGGGCGTAGCTCCAACAACAGCGTGCGCATTTCGGCCAGCGCGCCGCGAGTCAGCTGGCGCAGCTCTTCCAGTCGCCGTCGCCCCTCTTCCGGATCTCGCTGCCACAGACGGGGCAGCACCTCGGCGATCAGGCCGGCGGAGAAGAGGGTCTGGGTGACGGCGTCGTGCAGCTCCCTGGCCAGGCGATTGCGTTCGGCGGCCGCGGCGGCCCGCTCCGTCTGCTCGTAAAGCCGGGCGTTTTCCACGGCGACCCCAAGTTGATCGGCGATGGATTCGAAGAGGGCCAGTTGCCTCTCGTTGAACGTGCTGCCCTTTGGGCCGATGATCGCCAGCACTCCCAGGGCTTGTCCGCGGGCGCGAAGCGGCAGCAGCGCGCCGGGCTCGGCATAGCCCAGCTCCGCATTCGGCGGCACGTAGAGTGGCTTCCCCTCGGCGATGACCCTCTGACACGCCTGGATCACCTCTGCCATGTCCTCCGGCGCGATGGGCCGGTCCGGCCGGAGCATTCGCGGCTCCAGCTCGCCCGATTCTCGATCGAGCAGCACCACGCCGGCCCGCGAGGCTCCGACCAGGGCCACCAGGCGATCCAGCGTGTTGCTCAGCATCTCATCCAGCTCCAACGAACTGCTGGCCGCCGCAGCCACATCAAGCAACATCTGGAGCTCGCGCTGTCGCTCCTGCTCCGTTTGATAGAGGCGCGCGTTCTCGATGGCAACGGCGACCTGGTTGGCAAACGTCAGAACCAGTTCTGCGTGTTGGGGGGTGAAGACGCCCGGCCTCTCGTGGTCGAGGGTCAACATGCCGATGACCCGTTCCTTCACGATCAGGGGGACGCCCAACCAGGAGCGGATGTAGCCAAAGGTGGTCTTCAGGCGTCCGCCGGCCGTCGCCCGAAGGGCCCGGGCCAGGGGCGTGTCCCCCCAGATGTCGTCGATCAGCACTGGCTCCTCGCGAAGGACAACCTCACGATTCGCCCGCGCTTCGTCAAGGGGGAAGGAGATCTGCAACGCCTCCTCCTGGGAGAGAGGGCCCCGATACGCAATGACTTTTAAAGTATCGCCGTCCAGAGTCATGATGGAGGCCCCGCTGTACTCCACCACGGCCCTGAGTTGATCAAGCACCAGGCCCAGTAGAGGCTCCAGCTCGAGGGTGGAGGCCATGTCGCGGGAGATCTGCAGGAGTGTGGACAGCTCCCGGGTTCGCTCCGCTACCCGCTGTTCCAGAAGCTGCTGGCTCTCCTGCAGCGCTGCGATCGTTTGTTGTAGCTCCTGGTTGGCCAACACCCGTTCCGTGGCATCGGTGGTCACATCCACGAAGCCGATCACCGCCCCGTCCTCGATCAGGGGAGTGAAGACCACGTCCCAGTAGGAGACGATTCCCCCGCTCTCAAGGCGTAGGGCGTCCAGGCGCACCGTCTCGCCAGCCAGGACCCGCTGGAAGATGGGCATGGCGGCGTCTTCGGTGCCGGGGGCCAGGTCGAAGAAATGCGTGCCCGGCACCACGTGGCTGGCCCTCGACGGGGTATAGCGATCGATGAATCCGACCCAGGTGGGATTGCAGCGGCGCAGCCGCAGGTCTCGGTCGAAGATGGCGATGCCCATGGGCATACGGTCGAAGAGGATCTCCAGCAGATTGAGCTGGCGGTCCAGTATCGGGTCTGGGGCCAGGGTGACGGCGGGGGTGTCACCGGCGGCCTCAGCGGATAGCAACTCGAAGACGCAGACGTCCGCCCCCTGAGCCTGGCAGGCGTGCTCCACGCAGACCACATCCTGGCGCCCGGCGATCACGTTGACGAACCCGACCAGGACGCCGGCCGAGTAGGCACAGACGGGAGACTCGCTCTTCCCTCCGTGTCGGCGCACCATCCAGGCCTCGAAGGTGTCCTGGGCACGGATGACAACGCGCCCGATGGGCCACTTGAGGACCTCCACCTCGAAGCGGCCAAAGCCAGCGGCCTGATACGCGGCTATACAATCACGCAACGCCCGTCGTCCGTCTTCTCCCGCCCGTCGCCCAATAAAGGAGCGGGCGAAGGAGGCTCCACCGTGCGCTCCGGCCTGCTGCAGCACGGCGTCGGTCAGCCGCCGGCCGACCAGCGACTCCATCTGACGGCGCAGCCCCCAGAAGCCGGCCTCGATATCCAGCAGGGCCATGCGGGCGCCGCCGAAGTAGAGCATGCCGCGGTGGCGTTCATCGGCTGTGAGGAGATCACGGTATGTCATGGAAAGGTCTTCCCTCTTGCCCGCGATGGGCGGCCAGTGCCCGCATTATACATCATCCTCTGTGGTGGCAAAGGCCGGTGTCGATGAGGATGGGATATCCCACTCCGGGAGGGCCATCTTCGGGCGGCCCTCGTCTTTCGCTTCCCTTCTCCCGGGCCTGGGAGGCGGAGATGCGCCATCGCGATCGCTCGTTTCCCGATCCGGAAGCCTCAGAGCGTGTCTGAGAAATGCTGTTGCCTCTGCTGGGGGGAGCCCCTCCGGAAAAAGCCCTTCTTTTGCCCTCGATCTGCCTGGCCTCGGCCTGGGTTCCGCGAAAAGGGCCGAGAGAGGCAGGTACAGGCCGAAAAAGTGGGATTTCCGTGGAGGGGAGGCCCCCTCCACACCTCCCCCTGTGGAGCTGGTCGTTGAGGGAGACTCCGCAGAACATCTTGCCGGTAAATTTTCAGACGCGCTCTCAAGTTCGTGAATAGCCCCGAAGGCTCAGGGGAATGTTGCATCCTTTGCGGGATGTTTACAAGTCTCTTACTCACCGTTTACTCTGTGAAAGGTGCCCTCGCGATATAGTGTGACCGGCGTACGAACGTGGACCCAATCGGGTTCTGCGAGGGCATCTATGAGCGCTTCCAACGTCTCCTCTGTCACTCCAGAGATCCCAACACAACCTTCCGATCATCACGCGGGTCAGGAACCGGCGCGTGCTCAGGGCGCGGGCACATCCTTCGCCGATGTGCTCCAGCGGGTCGGCGGGACGAAGCCGGGCTTCAGGAATGCGTCAGGGCACGTCAGCCGCTGGCAGAGCCTGCGCTACCTGGTCTCCGGGACCCGGCTGGCGCTCCCCTCGTTCCTGCTGGGGCTGGCCTACGCGCAGCACAAGCTCGCCTCTTCCGCACAGAAGCAGACGAGAGAGGCGCACGCTGTGCAGACGTTCGCCCGGCCTGTGGCGGCGCCACAGCAGGTGAAGCGGACGGCTCCCGTTTCCGCCCCGCCGGTGAGCCTGAATCGCCCGCTGGATCTATCGGAGTATCCGCAGCCGCCCGACAACAACGGGCGTGGCATTCACTGGATCCCGACGACCAGCTCCCCGCCGGAGGTGGTCGATCGCTTTGTGGCCGAAGCCAGGCGCATGGGCATCCGGTGGGTCACGTTCCTGAATGAGGGGACGCAGATCGGTGCCAACGACTACCTGGTGAAGCGCCTGGTTGAGTCCGGCATCATGCCTGTGATGCGGATCTACACCGACGGCGGCTCGCCCATTCAGGGGGACTTGGCCGCTCTGGTGCGTCACTATCGAGATCTGGGCGTGTACTACTTCCAGCTTTACAACGAGCCGAACCTGCGTGTGGAGAACCAGGGGAGGATGCCGGACGTTGGCCGCTATCTCGATTTGTGGCTGCCCGCCGCACGTATCGTGGCGGCCAACGGCGGATACCCGGGGTTCGGCGCGCTGAGCCCTCAAGGCGATGTGGACGATCTGACGTTCCTGCGTGAGGCGCTACGTCAGATCAAGGCGAGAGGGGCGGTGGATGTGCTCAACCGGGCCTGGCTGAGCGTCCACAACTACGGCCCGGACTTCCTGCGGGTGCGCCAGTACGACGAGATCCTGCGGGAGGAGCTGGGACGGAGCCTGCCGCAGATCGGCACGGAAGCGGGGGTCTATGCAGGCCCCAACCTCAGCGAGCAGGAGCAGGTTCGCATCCTGTCGGAGGCTTATCGCTATATGGAACGGCGGGAGCCGTATTACATGGCCTACACCTATTGGGTGATCGCGAACATGGCCGGCGGCGGGCATGATCCGGCATGGGAGTATCAGGCGTTGTTCCGGGCGGATGGGACGGTAAACCCGTTGGTGAAGATCCTGCGGTCTGAGGTCTGAACTGAGGGAAGAGGAGTCAAACAGGGATAGCGGAGGAGGGTATATGGGGGCCTTCACAGCGTTACGAATCAGCTCGTCGGCCCTGACGGCCGAGCGGCTGCGCATGGACGTGATCGCGAACAACATCGCGAACCAGCAGACCACCCGCACGCCAGAGGGAGGGCCATACCGCCGGCGGGTGGTGGTCTTTACCCCTTTGGAAGCCCGGAAGCCATTCGGGCGGGCTAAGGAGGTGAACCGGGGGCTTCCCTCCCGCCTGGGCGTCCGGGTGGCGGCGATCCTGGAGGATCCCCGGCCGGGTGTCAAGGTGTACGATCCCGATCATCCCGACGCGGACCCGGACGGTTACGTCACCTATCCTAACGTCGACATCGTGTCCGAGATGGTGGACATGATGGCGGCCGCGCGGGCCTATGAGGCCAATGTGATCGCCGCGCAGACCGCCAAGAGCATGGCGCTGAAGGCCCTGGAGATCGGTCGTTAAGGAGGAGTGAGCGATGGCGATCGATCCGACGATGCGAGTGGGGACGGCCTTTCCTCTATCCATTGAGCGCCTGCCGGGGCGGACGGGTCAGAACGAGGGCGCGTCCGCGAGGAACGCCTCCTTCGGTGAGCTGGTGCAGGACGCGCTGGAGCAGCTCAACCGGCTGCAGCAGGAGGCGGACGACGCGGCCACTCGGCTGGCCATCGGCGAGCCGGTGGACCTGCACGACGTCATGATCGCCGTGCAGAAGGCGGATCTGGGATTTCAGCTCGCCTTACAGGTGCGCAACAAGCTGATTGAGGCCTATCAAGAGATCATGCGGATGCAGGTCTAGCGAGGTTCGGCTCCATGGACTCGATACGGCAGCAGGCTCTGGAATGGTGGCAGAATCTGGCACGCTGGCAGCAGATCACGGCCATTGGGATCGGGGTCGTGGGCCTGGCCCTGGCCCTCTATCTCCTGGCCGTGGCTCAGGCGCCGGAGTATGCCGTCGCGTTTAGCGGGCTGACGGAGCAGGACGCTGCGGAGATCGTAGACGTGCTGAAGAAGATGAACGTGCCCTACCGGCTGGCGGGGGATGGCACCGTGATCCAGGTCCCCGCACGCCAGGTGCGTGAGATCCGGTTGGAGCTGGCCCGCCAGGGATTGCCCAAGGGGGGAACGGTCGGATTCGAGATCTTTGACACCGGCGAGTTGGGCAATCTGGGGATGACGGATTTCGTGCAGAAGGTGAACTACCAGCGTGCCCTGGAAGGCGAGCTGGCCCGAACCATCGAGAGCCTGGAGCCGTTGCAGGCTGCCCGGGTTCACATCGTCATCCCGGAGCCGAGCCTGTTCCTGGAGGAGGAGACGAAGCCCAGCGCCTCCGTGTTGGTCCAGCTGAAGCCGGGACGGCGGCTGGAGCCGGGACAGATCGAGGCGATCACCCATCTGGTGGCCAGCAGCGTGGAGGATCTGGACCCGGAGCGCGTCACGGTCGTGGACGTGGAGGGCAACGTCCTGCATCGCGAGACGACGGAGTCCGGCGCGCCCGATACGGCGCAGCTCAACGCGATGCGGATCGAGCTGCAGCGCAAGTACGAGATGGAAACCCAGGATCGGCTGCAGAGCCTGCTGGATAGGACGCTGGGCCCGGGGCGATCGGCCGTTCAGGTCAGCGTGGCGATGGATTGGGATCGGTTGGAGACCAGCAGTGAGACGTACAGCCCGGGGAGTGCAGAGGCGGGCGTGCTCAGAAGCTCCCGTATCGTCGAAGAGTACCAGCCCTCGCCGGAGGAGGGGGTGGGCGGCGTGCCCGGCATCGACAGCAACCAATTGGAGGTCCCGACCTACCAGGGCGTGGTGACCAGCACCACCGAGGGTGGATACGTGCGCCGGGAGGCCGTGTACAACTACGAGGTCTCCAAGACCGTCCAGAACCTGATCCGGGAGCCGGGGCGAATCAAGCGGCTGTCGGTGGCCGTGCTCCTTGATGAGAGCATACCGGAAGATGAGCGTAAGGACATCGAGCAGTTGGTGGCGGCCGCCGTTGGGCTGGATCCCTCTCGGGGGGATACGCTGGCCGTCACCGCCGTGGCGTTCAACCAGGATTATTACGACCAGCAGCAGGAGGCCCTGTTGGCCGCTCAGCGGCACGAGCTGTACATCACCGTCGCCAAGGTGTTGTCCTCGATCATTGGGCTCATCCTGTTGCTGTTCTTCGTGCGCAGCCTGTTCCGTGACCTGGCGTACCGGCGCCTGTATCCGCAGATGGAATTGATCCCGCCCACTGGCCCGGTCCCGGTCGCGGCGTTGGAGGCGGCGACCGGCCAGTTGCCCGTCGAGCAGTCGACGTCCGCTCTGGAGGCGGGAGGGACGCTGGCATCCGATCAGGAGGAACAGGAGGAAGCGGCGCCTGGTGACGAGATAAAGGACGAGGTGGACATCGCCGCCCTGTCCCCGCCCACGAACAAGGAACTGCGTTATCTGCGGCACCTCACCGCGATGGCCAGGGATAACCCCGACGTCGTGGCGGATGTCATTCGGACATGGTTGAGGGAGGGATAGCATGGCAGCGAGGGATGCATCCGCAGCCCGTCTGGATGGGGTGACCAAGGCGGCGGTTTTGCTGATCAGCCTGGGGACGGACCTCTCCGCGGCGGTGCTCCGCCGGCTCGGCGAATCCGATGTCGAGCGGTTGACCATGACGATCATGGAGCTCCGGAACGTGGATCCGGACGTCCGATCGAAGGTGCTGGAGGAGGCCTACGAGGACGTTCAGACCGCTCAGCTTCCGGACTCCGGCGGCATCAGCTATGTGAAAGCTCTGCTGGAGCGCGCGCTGGGGCCTCAGAAGGCGGAGGAGGTGATCCAGCGGCTGGCCGCCGAACAGCGGGAGAGGCCCTTCAGCTTCCTGGTGGACGCTGACCCGGTGCAGGTGGCGAACTTCCTGAAGGATGAGCATCCACAGGTGGTCGCCGTGGTGTTGGCGCATCTGCGCCCGGCGCAATCCGCCAAGATCCTGGCCAACCTGGAGCCCACGCTCCAGACGGATGTGTGTGCCCGCATCGCGGTGATGGACCGTGCGTCGCCACATGTGCTGCGCGAGGTGGAGCAGCAGCTTCGGAAGAAGCTGGCCACCGTCCTCCTGCGTACCGATGGGGCGTCCGCGGTGGGCGGCGTGGAGTTCCTGGCGAACGTGTTGAACCAGGTGGACCGGAGCACGGAGAAGCAGATCATGCAGGCGCTGGCGGAGTACGATCCGCAGCTGCACGAGTTGGTCCAGTCCAAGATGTTCGTGTTCGAAGATCTGCGCCTGCTGGACGACCGCTCGCTGCAGCGTGTGCTGCAGGAGGTGGATCGGCAGGACCTGCTTCTGGCGCTCCGGGGGGCCAGCGAGGAGATTCGGGAGCTGGTGTACCGCAACCTCTCCAAGCGCGCTGCTCAGCTGTTGAAGGAGGACCTGGCGACCATGGGGCCTGTCCGCCTGCGCAACGTGGAGGAGGCCCAGCAGCGGATCGTGAACATCGTCCGGCAGCTGGAGGCGGCCGAGGAGATCGTCGTTGCCCGGGGTGGCGAGGAGGATGTCCTTGTCTAGCGATCGTGATCGCCGTGCGGGTGATCGCCAGCCGATCTATCCCTTCCCCTTCCATGATGTGGTGGGGCGTGCCATGGAGTTCCGCCCTCTGTTCCCTGCCTCCGAGCCCGCGCCGGAATCGGAGAGGGCCCCGGAGGAGGCGCCTCAGGAGGAGCCGGAGCCTCAGGTGGATGTGCAGCCCCTGATCGAGGAGTGGAAGGCCAAGCTGGCCGAGGTGGATCGCGTGTTGCAACAGGCGCGTCAGCGGGCGGAGGTGCTGGCGAAGGAGGCGGAGGAGCGAGGCTACCGGGAGGGGTACGAACGGGGATACGAGGAAGGACAGGCGCTGGGGATGGAAACCGCCCAGCGTTCCCTCGACGATGAGGTGGCGAAGGTACGAGGGATCGCCCGGGCGATCTCCCAGGCTCGCCAGGAACTGCTGGCCAGCCTGGAGCCGGAGATCGTCTCGTTGGCGCTGGCGATCGCCAAGAAGGTCGTGGGAGACGAGGCGCTGCGCGACGAGACCGTGATCGCCCACATGGTGCAGAAGGCCGTACGCCAGTTGGGGCGGCGGGGGCCCTATCGCATCCGGCTGAACCCCCGGGACGCGCAGCGCCTGATGGATCGTTGGCGGGTGAAGGATGAGCTCGACGGCGCGGAGTGGGAATTGATCCCGGACGAGCGTATCTCGATCGGAGGGTGCGTCCTGGAAAGCGGCGTCGCCTCCGTGGATGCGCGTCTGGAGACGCAGTTTGACCTGATCCAGCACGCGTTGCTGGAGGGGCAAAACGAGGCGTCGGACCAGGAGCTGTCGGA
The DNA here is from genome assembly GCA_013152435.1 of Chloroflexota bacterium. NCBI lineage: Bacteria > Bacillati > Chloroflexota > Chloroflexota bacterium. Next base: position 92,911 of record JAADGJ010000076.1, read on the forward strand.
TGGAGGTCTCGATTAACCTGCGCAAGTATCACGAGATCCTTTCCGGGCTGACGCTGCTGCGCTGCCGGGGCCAGGTGGTCCAGGTCATCGGGCTGGCCATTGAGGCGGAAGGGCTGGCATCGCAGGTCGGCGAGCTGTGCTACGTGTATCCGGCCGGCCGGGATCGCCCCATCGCGGCCGAGGTCGTCGGGTTCAAATCCGATCGCACCCTGCTGATGCCTCTGGGCGAGATGGAGGGCATCCAGCCCGGCAGCCCGGTGATCGCCACGGGCGGCCCGTTCACCATACCGGTCGGGCCGGAGCTACTGGGCCGGGTTGTGGACGGGTTGGGACGCCCGCTCGATGGCAAGGGGCCCCTGGTGGGAGCGCAGAAGTCGCCGCTGGATAGCACGGCGCCCCATCCGCTCCGCCGCCGGGTGATCTCCGAACCCCTGTCCACGGGGATTCGGGCGATCGATGGGCTGCTGACCTGCGGCAAGGGGCAGCGTATCGGGATCTTCGCCGGGAGCGGCGTGGGCAAGAGCACTCTGATGGGCATGATCGCCCGACACGCGGCCTCGGATGTGAATGTGATCGCGCTGATCGGGGAGCGTGGACGTGAGGTCCGAGAGTTCATCGAGATGAATCTGGGGCCGGAGGGGCTGGCCCGCTCCGTGGTCGTCGTCTCCACCTCGGATCATCCGCCGCTGATCCGCATCAAGGGGGCGTGGACGGCGACCGCCATCGCCGAGTATTTCCGGGATCAGGGGATGGACGTGGTGTTCATGATGGACTCCGTCACCCGGTTCGCCATGGCCCAGCGAGAGGTGGGGCTGGCCATTGGCGAGCCGCCGGCCATGAAGGCGTACCCGCCCTCCGTCTTCGCGCTCCTGCCCAAGCTGATGGAGCGCACGGGGGCCAGCGAGACGGGGACTATCACCGGGTTCTACACCGTCCTGGTGGAGTCGGATGACCTGACGGAGCCCATCACGGATACGGTGCGCAGCATCCTGGACGGACATATCGTGTTGAGCCGTGCGCTGGCCGCCGAGAACCATTACCCGGCCATCGACATCCTCCAGAGCGTGAGCCGGTTGATGCCCAACATCACGACGCGAGAGCACCAGCGGGCGGCCGGCCGGCTGCGGGAGGCGCTGGCCACCTACGAGCGGGCGCGTGATCTTATCAACATCGGGGCCTACGTTTCCGGGAGCAATCCTCAGATCGATTATGCGCTGGAGAAGCTGCCCGACATCCAGGGCTTCCTGCGCCAGGAGGATGATGAGGTCACTCCGCTGGAGGAGTCCATCGCCCGTCTGCTGGAGATGTTCCCGCCGACGCAGGCGGAGGCCGCATAGATGAGACTCGGGCGCGTCAGATCGAGCCTGTGAGGTGCGAGGATGAGGAAGCGATTTCGCCTGGAGTCCGTGCTGTCCTACCGTGAGTCATTGGTAGAGGCCCGCGAGATGGAGCTGGCGGAGGCCGTCAAGATGCAGGCCCACGCGGAGGCGATCTTGAGGGCGTTGCAGGAGAGGCGCGTGCGCACCTTGCGGGAGATCCGGGAGATGCGCAGCGATGCTCGATTGGACCAGATGGGCCTGTTGACGGCCGAATCCTATCTGGCGCGCCTGGAGGCGGACCTGGAACAGCAGGCGGCGGTCGTTCGAGAGCTGGCGCAGCGGACGGAGGCCTGCCGTGAGGCGCTCACCGAGGCTCTGCAGGAGAAGAAGAAGATCGAGCGCTTGAAGGAGCGCGAGGAGCAGCGCCTGGCCCAGGAGGAAGCCCGGGCGGAGCAGGTCTTTGTGGACGACTTGAACATCACCCGGCATAACCGAAGAGAGGTGTTGTGAGCTGATGGAAGGCATCATCGGGGGCATTGGGGCACACTTCACGTTGGCGAGGATTCAGACGGCGATCTTGCAGCAGTTCGCCGAGCGGCTGGCCCGCTCCGATCAGGCGCGTCGCACCCCGTCCGGTGCAAGGGCGCGCTCCGGGATGGGGCCAGTCCCCTTCGAGGAATTGATCGAGGCGGCGGCGAAGCGGCACGATCTGCCCGCGCAGCTGATCAAGGCGGTGATCTGGGCCGAGTCGAACTTTGACCCGAAGGCGGTCTCCTCGGCCGGCGCCAAAGGGCTCATGCAGCTCATGGATGCTACCGCGAAGGCGTTGGGGGTCGAGGATAGCTTCGATCCCGCGCAGAACATTGAGGGTGGAGTGACCTACCTGCGGCGACTGTTGGACCGCTATGGCGACGTCTCCCTGGCGCTGGCGGCCTACAACGCGGGGCCGGGTGCCGTGGATCGCTATGGCGGCATCCCTCCCTACGCGGAGACGCAAACCTACGTGCGGCGGGTGTTGGAAGCCGCCGGCGTGGGGGAGTGGATGGCATAGGAGGAAGGGGATGAAGGTCTTCTGGAACGATGCGACCAGCGTTCTGCTGCAAGAGGCCCTGACGGGGCTCTCGCTTCGGCAACAGGTGATCAGCAACAACCTGGCGAACATCAGCACACCGGGGTTTAAGGCATCCGAGGTGATCTTCGAGTCCGAGCTACAGCGGGCGCTGGAGGCTCAGCGGGGAGAGGTCGTCGCGCTCCGCGTGACCCATCCGGCCCACATCTCCCTCACTCCGCAGTCGGCGTTGGACGTACGCCCCATCGTGCGGGAGCGCTCGGGCACCACCCTGCGGGCGGATAGGAACAACGTGGACCTGGAGAAGGAGATGGCCACCCTGGCCGAGACGGCGATCCGCTACCAGGCCTCAGCGCTGGTGCTGTCTCGCAAGCTGGCTTTGTTGCGATCCATCATCGCCGGAGGGCGAAGGTAAGATCGGGGTGAGATGAGAGGACGGAAGCATCTCCTTTGGGGTTGGGTGCGTGCGAGGTCGGCCGTGATCGGGTGGCTGATCCTTGCCTTGCTCCCTATCGGCATGCCGATGAGGGCCCCGGCCCAGGAGGTGCCGGTCCGCACCCTGACGATCCAGACGGCCGGGCCGTCCCGGGTCCAGGTGGCGGACACTTACATCACGGCGGCCGATCCCGACCGATCTCATGATGCCGAGCCGATCCTGTCCCTGTCCGGCCGGTCGGTCGCCCTGCTGCGGTTTGACCTGAGCGAGCTGCCCGCGGACGCGGAGGTGGCGAGCGCGAGCCTGGTGTTGTGGGTGGACGGCCGCAGCGCCCCGCTGCCCCTGGATGTGGCGGCTTATCCGCTGGCCCGGCCGTGGGAGGCGGGGGCGACCTGGCGCGAGGCTGCGCCTGGACGTCCGTGGGGGCGGCCTGGCGCGGTCGGTGAGGCCGATCGCGGCGACGCCGTGGCGCACCAGAGACTGGACGGGGTTGGCCGATGGTACACGTGGGACGTGACCGCCGCCGTACGCCAACAGGCGGGGCGGCCGGATCGAGATCTGCACCTGGCGTTGGCCGCGGATTTCGGCGGGACGGTGGAGTATTACCTCGCCAGCTCGGAGTGGAACGACGTGGGGCATCGCCCCCGGTTGACGATCCGATACCGCGAGCCGGTCGAGCTTCAGGTGGCCTCGGTTCGTACGGATCTGGTTTACGGGAAGGAGTACTTCCCTGCCATGCCCTATGTCATGTATGACTGGCGCAATCGCAACTGGCAGGCCGAGGCTCCCCAGCGAGGCCCCATCGGGAGTCACATCGAGTTCACATGGGAGGATATCAACCCTGCCCCAGGACAGTTCGATTGGTCCAAGTTCGATGAGTATCTGCGCGTCGCTCGGACCCAACGGGTGACGCTTCCGGACGGCTCTTCCATATATAAGCCGGTGATGTTTACCTTGATGCTGGCCGCCAGCGGTGAGGAGGGGCGCTTCCGGGATTTCACACCGACCTGGGTCTACGACGCGATGGATGGGCGTCCGGAGCTGGACGGGCGTCCGGTGGGATATGTGGTCCAGCCGGAGGGGTGCGCTCCAGCGGCCGTGCCCCTCTATGACGATCTGGCGTGGCAATCGGCCCTGGCCTCTGCCATCGCTGCCTTCGGCGCCCGCTACGATCAGAACCCACTGGTGGCGGGGATCTGGATCGGCGCCGGCCTGGATGATGAGACGCAGCCGGCCAAGCGGGTGGGATCGTGTGATTACCCGACGGAGCTGGCCCGATACCTGGATTGTGAAGCCTATATGCGGTTTCTGGATCGGCTGATGGGATGGTACGCGGATGCCTTCCCACATAAGCCGCTGTGGATTCAAGCGGCCCCAAGCGCCTGCGTGGGCCGCTCCGGTCCCTGGTCCAGGAGGCGCATCATGTTGAGGGCGGCCAAATTGGGGATCGGGTACAAGGCGAACGCCCTTCAGCCCGACATGGTGACGGCCGTCGGGTATCTGAACAGCACCGGATGGCAGAAGATGGACACGGCAGATCGCTTCGCGGGGCAGGTGCCCATCGCTTTTGAGCCCGCCTTTAGCAATCCTGTCGGCGGGGAAGACCCCGTTGAGTACGCGTATTGGATGGTACACAACGCGCTGGCTCATCACGCGACGTTCATCGACTTGCAGGATGATTGGCTGGGCGACCTGGATCAGGTGCCGGAGGTATGGAGAACCATGCAGGAAAGTTTGAATCGAACGGCTGCGGATGCGCCGGCGGTGTGGATCGTGCTGCGCGATGCGGAATGCGCGCCGGTGATGTGGAAGAACAGCGGGAACGGGTGCGATCCGGGGGATTGGAGCTTTTACCTGTATCGCTCGGACGATCTGCCGGGCAATCGCACCGTGCATTTGCGAGAGGAGGATCTGCCGCGGACGGCCGCGGATCAGCCGTTCGGTCGGCATGCGCGGCGCACGGACGAGGCGAGCGGCAATCCGTGGATCTCCCTGGATGTGGATGATGCCTGGCAATTCGCCGGGCAGCTCCCTGTGGCCTATGGCGGGCAGGTTCAGTACGAGGTGAGCGTGTGGTACCTGGATCAGGGTACCGACGTGTGGCTCCTGGAGTATGCCGACCCGGAGGGCACGCTTCGCCAGGTTCGCGTGGAGAAGACCGATTCGGGGAGATGGCGTGAGGCGGTATGGGTCCTGGACGATCTCTTCCTGGCGGACATGCTGCCCGGCGGCATGGACCTCCGGCTGAACTCCGCCGGGGACGGCGATGATATCTTCCATAAGATCACGATTCGCGGGATTCGTGTGCCCAAGGAGCCGGTTGCTGCGACGCCCACACCTGGCGTGGGCTCGACGCCGTCGCCTTCGCCTACGCTGGCGGTCGGCGGGACCGTGACGCCCACACCGACGCCGACACCGGAGAGGGTGTCGACTCCTACGCCTACTCCCACGTCGGCGGTGCAGGTGATCGTCGTGCCACCCAGCCCAACGCCTACGCCGACGGTGGAGGTGATTGGTGTGCTGCCCAGCTCGACGCCCACGCCAACGCCGCAAAAGGAGATCATCGTGTTCTCCGAGCCGCTGGCCCTGACGCCCACACCCACGGCTGCTGCGCCGATGTATGGGCGGGCGGGGGATGCCTCTCCGCCGTCCCGGGTGATGGCCAAGGTGGAGGCGCTGTGGCCCTCCGCTCCAGGGCACATCAACGCGACGGTGTATCTGTTCGCCGATCGATCGCTGGATCCGCCACCGTGCGACTGGGAGCCCACGGTGCTCCTCTGGGGGGCTGTTGGCGATGACCCGGCCCGGATGCTGGCGGTAGGGCGCAAGCGGATGGCTCAGGAGCGAGGGCGCACGTTCCCCGCCTGGGACTTCACCGGCGTGAACATCGACTCGTTGCAGCGGTCCGGGGAGCCGATGCACTTCTTCGCCTCGGTGGAGGGCGTGGACACGGTGTGGAACGTGGTGTCCATGGGCCAGGATGCGCGCACGCTGGGGGTCGCCGAGCCGGTGCCGGCGGGCCTGCTGACGTCGCCGCCGGCGGAGGTGGACGCGAAGATCTTCATCCTCTGGCCGCACGGCGGCGCGCCCGTCTCCGAGGCGAAGCGGGCCAACCTGACGGCGATCCTCCTTGAGACGGGAACGCAGCGGGCGTTTCCGGCGAAGGCTCCCTGGCTCCCGACGGTCCGACTTCATTGGTCCATCAACCACGGGGTGGACCTGACCGGGGGGAAGGGGATGATCGGTGTGCCGAGGGAGGTGAGCCGCGGTGGCATGCGCTATGTCGTCTGGGATTTCAACAACGTCGACGTGCGGGCGGCGCGCAATCCCAATAATCGGATGTACTTCTGGCTGAGCGTAGATGGCATCCGGACGAATACATCCGTCTGGGTGCACAGCGCGGATGGGCGCCCGATCCTTCAGACGGCGGATCTGCCGGCCAGAAGTTGTCGATAGAGGAAGTGATCCGCGTTCGGGAGGTGACCGCTTGTCGGAGGAAGCGCGTGCAGGGAAGAGGCTGGCGACCTCATATTCTCCTGGCAGAAAGGAGGTGATTGGGTGCAAGTCAGTGATCTGAACATCTTTTCCCTGATCCAGCCGGCCATGGGAGAGGCCCTCATTGGCGCCGAGGCCTCCATGACGGCCGCGTCGGCCACCGTGGGCGATTTCCGCCCCATGCTGTGGGCTTTGTTCGCGGCCGCCGGGGATGGCCCGGGCCAGGGCGACGATGCGGCCGCCATGGCGCCGGGGGAGGACATGGCGCAGGACGCCCGTCCTGAACGATCGATCGGGCGGAAGGAGGTGGTGCCTGCAGGCGATCTGGCGCTGTCCTGCGTGGGGGTCAGTGTGTTCCCCCCAAGTGTCCAACCGGAGCTGGTGAGCGGTGGGCCCGTCGCGTCGGCCTTCCATGCGTCGGAGGCTGGGGTGGAGGGCGTGGAGGCGCTGGCGGATGTCCTCCAGGCGGGGGGACGTGGCCCGCATCCGGGGGCGGGCAAGGTCGCACCCCGGGCGTGGCCTGACGGCCTATCCGCCCAGACCGTGTCCCCTCCGGAGGGGGAGACGACCTGGATGGGAGCGCCGTTCGTGGCGTCCACTCCGAGTATGTCGCCCGTAGGCGTGGAGGGAAAGCCGGAGGAAGCCTCCCAGGCCCTACCGCAAGGGCAGCTGGGTGGACAGGAGGGCATCCGAGAGGGTGTCGTCCAGCCCTCTGTCGCCCCATCGATGACGCTCGCGGCCGAGCCGAGCTCCGCTCTGGAGGCGCCGATGTCGGAGATGCCGAAGGGGGCGCAGCTGCCCGAGGGATCTCAGGGCGTCATCTCTGGCGGCTCCGATGGCTCACCGGGGACAGGCCGGAAGTCTGGTGCCTCGAAGCCGGTGGGGCGGCCATCCATCTGGGCGGATCCTGTCGTGTCATCGCCGGGACGTACGGAGGGCTCGGCTGCCCAGTCCTCGGGTGAGGAGCCATCGATGGGAGTGGAGTCGGGACGCCTCCCAAGTGTGAGGGACGCGATCGGGATGCGGGTGCCCCGATGGAGAAGGACGCTCCTGGCGGGGCGGAACATCCCACCCGTCGGGAGGCCCGAGATGGAGTCCGGCCCCGCTCGTGTGGACGTCCCCGACGCGGGGAAGCCGATGCGAGAAGAAAAGCCGTCTGGAGTGGAGGCCGTTGGGCTTCCCCGGACGGAGGCGGCGCGGCCCTCTGGGGCAAGCGTTCCGCCGGTGGTCGGTGATGGGACGGGGGAGCCGGCGCGGCCGGTCTCTTCCGGACGTGTGACAGCGCCTGTTCGGGGGGAGACCCCAGTGGTCCCGGACGCGGCGAAGACGTCCCCTCCGGTGGGCGTCGGGGGGCGAGATCCCAGGGATGTGCCATCACCCGCTGCGCGGGCGGATGTCGGGCTCGACTCCATGGGAGATCGGGGGATAGCGGCCCAACGCGGGCACGTGAACAGCACCCTGATGAATCCTCGCCCGGCTGAGATCCCGGCGGCTGTCGAGGCCGGACGTGATCCGGGGATGGCTTACTCCCGTCCCGGAGGTGAGCGTCGCGAGCCGGGAGCCCGGCAGGCCCCAGGCCCCGCATCCGTCTCGTGGGCGGAGGCGGCGCCCATTCCGGGGGCGAAGAACCCGGTTGCCAGATCCGCTGAGGTCGGGGCCGGGCTCGTGAGCTCCGATGGGCGAGAGTTCAACATCGCGGACACGCTGGAGGAACTGGTGGGCCAGATCCGGGTGGCCTGGCGGCGTGGCGAGTCGGAGTGCCGGCTGCAGCTTCATCCGGAGCAGCTGGGCCGCCTGGAGGTGCGTCTGGTGTCTGGTCGCAATGGGATGACCCTGCTCATGCGGACGGAGACGGCCGAGGCGCAGGCGGTCATCCAGTCGAACCTGGATCGTCTGCGCACAGGGCTGGAGGGGCACGGCATCCACCTGGAGCGGTGTGAGGTCGTGGCCGGCCAGATGGACGCCGGGGGCGCGAGCTGGCAGAACGGCGGCGGGCAGGGGCCCTTGTGGGACCAGCCTGAGCTGCCGGGGTATGTCCCAGCGGCGTACACACGCCCCACCACCGAACGCATCACCGGGGCGCGTCGGCCGGCATATCGGCGTCCTGATGCGCTGATCGATCTGGAGGTCTAGGAGGTAGGCGTATGGATGAAACCCCTTGGGCAGTTGCAGCGGCCGGTCTCATGGCGGCTGCCCCTCAGGCGCAGGAGAGCCGTCCGGAGAGCGACGAGCGCTCCTTGCTGGGGATCGACCATGAGGCCTTTCTCAAGCTTCTGATCGCCCAGATCCGTCACCAAGATCCGTTGTCCCCCATGGACAGCGGGGAGTTCCTGTCGCAGCTGGCCGAGCTCACGACGCTGGAGCAGATGTGGCGCATGAACGAGAGCTTGCAGGCCTTCATGTCGCAACAGCAGCTCCTGCAGGCCAGCGCTATGATCGGGCGCACGGTGCAGGGGACGGATGACACCGACCAGCCCTTCCAGGGCGTGGTGCAGGGTGCCCTGGTCCGTGATGGCACGGTGACCCTGGATCTGGGAGATCGACAGGTGCCGCTGAAGTGGGTCACTTCGGTGCGTTGAGGTATGGAGTGAGCGTGCATATGGTTGAGAAGATCACACTGCCCATCGCGTCGGAGTCCGTGCGGGGAGCGACGTCTGCCCGGCGCGAGAGCGCCTCACGGCCGCCGGACTCGGGGCGACCCGACTTCGCCGCCGTCCTGCGTCAGGAGATGGAGGAGGAGGGGCTTCGCTTCTCCCGTCATGCGACCTCTCGTCTCCAGGCGCGCGGGATTGAGTTGGATGCGGCGCAGCGGGATCGCATCGAGAGGGCTGTGGAGGCGGCTCGCCAGAAGGGGGCGAAGGAGTCGCTGATCCTGCTGGACGATCTGGCGTTCGTGGTGAGCGTCCGCAATCGCACCGTGATCACGGCCATTGATGCCGCTCATCGCAGATCGAACGTGTTCACGCACATCGACAGTGCGGTGCTCGCCTGATCGGATCGCTCGGGCCGGTGCCCGAGCTTTGGAGGAAGACGGAATCCGTTGCGTACGGCCGGACCTCTTGCAGGGGGCCGACGCAACAACATGACATAACGAATCACAAAACCCCTTCAGGAGGTAGTCACGATGTTGCGCTCTATGATTTCTGCTTCGTCTGCTCTGCGGTTCCACCAGACGTTCATGGACGTGGTGGCGAACAACATCGCCAACGTGAACACGGTTGGGTTCAAGAGCAGCCGGATCACGTTCCAGGAGATGATGAACCAGGTCATCAGCAGCGGTGTCGGGCCCGATCCGGCGGCCAATCGCGGCGGGATCAACCCGATACAGATCGGCCTGGGCATGATGCTGGGAGGCGTGCAGACGCAGTTCCTCCAGGGTGGGCTGCAGGCCACCGGGCGGAACAGCGACCTGGCCATTCAGGGAGAGGGGTTCTTCATCTACCAGGGCCCCAATCAGCAGTATTACTCACGAGACGGCACGCTGGATATCTCCACCGACGGGAAGCTGGTGAATCCGAACACGGGGATGTACATCCTCGGATGGCAGGCCGTGAACGGTAGCGTCGATCCCTCAGGGCCGCTGACCCCGATCACCATCGCGTTGGGCAGCGGGGTCACCGCCCAGCAGACGGAGAACGTCACCTTCGGCGGGAATCTGAATTCCTCCGCCGATACCGGTGAGGCGACCTCCGTCACCTTTGAGGTCTACGACTCTATGGGGACGTCTCACTACATCACGCTGACCTTTGAGAAGCAGGCCGCCAATACGTGGAGCGTCACGGCCAGCACCAATGATCCCGATGTCACCATCACGAACCCCACCCTTACCGACATCGAGTTCGATGCGCAGGGGCAGGTGACCGCTGGTGGCACGCAGACGATGCAGATCCAGCTGGCCAATGGGGCGGACACCCCGCAGGACATCAACCTGAACCTGAGCGGCCTGACCCAGCTGGCCGACCTGAGCGAGGTGCGGGCCATCTCGCAGGACGGCAACGCGGCGGGCGCCCTCATCGGCTTCGATGTCGCGGCCAGCGGCATGGTGATGGGGGTGTACTCCAACGGGCTGCGCCAGGCCGTGGGGCAGATCGCCCTGGCGACGTTCCGCAACCCGGCCGGCCTCATCAAGATCGGGCAGAACCTCTTCGCCGAATCGGCCAACACGGGCGATCGCGTGGTGGGTGTGGCCGGAACCGGGGAGCGTGGGCAGATCAACGCGGGCTATCTGGAGATGTCCAACGTGGACCTGGCCACGCAGTTCACGGACATGATCCGGGCCCAGCGTGGGTTCCAGGCCAACTCCCGGGTGATCACCGCCTCCGATCAGATGCTGACGGAGCTGGTGAACATCGTCCGGTAGTGGATATAGGGGCGATCCGCCGGATCGCCCCATAAGCACTTGCTCAAACGATGCGAAGGCGTGAGCTTGCGTTGTAGGGGGCACGGCGCCGCTGTGCCCCCTACAGTACGAAGGGCGGGAAAGCGGCATCTTCATGGCTGCCGGTTTATGTCCAGGGGCACAACCTTGTGTTGGGTGACGCGTGCGTTGCCCCCGATGGAAGGGGGCGACCGGCCGGTTTTGGGGGATAGGTAGCCCTTGCCTGAGCTTTGAAAATCCCTGGGGTATCCTCGATGAGGGAGGGGAGTGTCGTGATGAAAGTGAAGACGATGCGCATTCGTCCCGTGATGGAGTGGGTCATGCGATTGATCGCGCTGGCTTTGTTGGCGAGCGGGGGGATCGCGTGGTCGGTGGATGCGCAGGATGCGGCCCCACTTCCTCTTAGCGAGTACCCTAGGCCGCCGCAGGATAACGGGCTGGGGATCCACTGGACGACTAACGTCTACGGCCAGTCCCCTGAGGTGGTGGATTACTTCATCGCCGAGATGGAGGCCATGGGGATCAAGTGGGTAAAGTTCCTGAACGATGGCACGGATGGGCGCCACAACGAATATCTGATCCAACAGTTGGTGGCCCACGGGATGATGCCCATCATGAGGATCTACCAGCCGTGCAACAAGCCGTTGGACCTCGGCTCGCTGCGTCGGCTGGTCCGACACTATCGCCCCATGGGAGTGTACTACTACGAGCTGTTCAACGAGCCCGACCTGGAGGGCGAGGCGGGCGGCTGGTGTGGCGGTGGGCATCCGGACCCGGAGCGCCTGTTCCGCATGTGGCTGCCGGCCGCTCGTGTGATCCAGGAGGAGGGCGGGTTCCCCTCGCTTCCGGCCATGTTCCCGCCGTCGATCAAGGACCCCAACTGGCAGAACAGCTTCTTCATCCGCTTCTTGCGGCTCATCAAGGAGACGGGGAACACCGACGTCCTGTATCGCTCCTGGGGGGCTGTGCACAACTACTTCCTGAACCATCCCGTTCGCTACCCTTACGACGAGGTCAATCTGAAAGGCACGCCGCTCTCCCAGGAAGAGATCGAGCGGTATGGCCTCTCTCCGGCCGAGGTGCAGGCGATCAACCACGCCCGTCAGATCGCTCGCCGGCCGCGATCGGAGGGGGGCTACTACGTGGGGGACACCATCGATGAGGACAATAACGGCTTTCTCCAGTTCATAGCCTATCGGAATCGCTTCTATGAGATCTTCGGATTTGAGATCCCGCTCATCAGCACCGAGGGGGGAGCCACCGTTGGATCCAGTGAGGACCCTCGGTATCCCAAGGTGACCCCGGCCTTGCAGGCGGAGATGACCATTGAGGCGTTCGAGTACATGCTCGACGAGGCGCCTCCCTACTACTTCGCGTTCACGAGCTGGCTGATCGGCGAGCGGGCTCTGGACAATCCCAACCCCACCTGGGAGTCCTGGGCCTGGTACCAGAATCGAGAGGGGCGTCACCTCCCCGTGGTGGATATGCTCAAATCCCATCCACGGCGTGGCGAGACGCGGCGCAACGCGCCGGTGGCGACGAGGCCGCTCTGGACGCCACGTGTCGCGTCGGATCCGGCCCCAACGCCGACGCCGACCCCCGTGCAGGAGGAGGTGGCGGAGGCTGCCGCCCTGCCCAGGCCATTGAACCCGCCTCCTGCCGCGGGAGCGCTGCCGCTGAGCGCGTACCCGCGCCCTCCGCGAGATAACGGATGGGGGATTCACTGGACCCCCACGCTGTTCAGCCAACCGCCGGAAGTGGTGGATCGCCTGGTGGGGGAGATCGAGGACATGGGGCTGCGATGGGTCAAGCTGATGCAGCCCGATGAGCCCAAGCTGGAGCATACCTACCTGATCGAGCAGCTCACGCAGCGGGGGATCATGCCCGTCTTGCGGATCTATCGCCCCTTCAATGATCCCTACGAGCATCTGGACGTGATCGTGCGAGAGGGGATCGCCCGCGGGGTGTATTACTACGAGCTATACAACGAGCCGAACATCGCGGGGGAGGCCGGGGGATGGCGCCCGGGTGAGGAGATCAGCGTTGCCCGGATCGCGGACCTGTGGATCCCCGCGGCGCGACAGATCGCCGCCCTGGGCGGATATCCGGGGCTGCCGACGCTGGCCCCTGGCGGCTCCTACGACGACATGAAGTTCCTGGCCGAGTTCCTGGATTTGCTCAAACAGCGCGACGCCCTGGATACGCTGGACCGCGCTTGGGTGCCTTTGCACAACTATTTCTTCAACCACCCGCTCAACTATCCGGAGGATCCGGTCAATCTATGGAGCGTGCTGCTGACGCCCGCCGAGATCAGCGAACGAGGGCTCAGCGCGGCCGACGTGGAGGCCATCAATCACGCCCGTCAGATCTCTCGTTTGCCTCGCGAGCAGGGTGGTTATTACGTGGGGGACACCATCGACAAGGACTCCAACGGCTTTCGGAAGTTCGAGGCGTATCGGAACATCCTCTACACCCGGATCGGCCGGGAGATCCCGATCATCACCACGGAGGGTGGCGCGATCGTGGGAGCGCGTGAGGACCCTCGTTATCCTCCCGTGACCGAGGCGGACGTCGTACAGCGGACCCAGGCGGCCTTCCAGTACATGCTAGACGAGGCCCCGCCGTACTATTTCGCCTTCATGCCGTGGCTGTTGAGCAATCTGGACAGCGGCGGGAGCAATCCGGCGTGGGAGGGAGCTGCCTGGTATCAGGCCGGGGGCGGGCCACGTCCTGTGGTGCTGGCCATCAAGCGGCTCGCGGCCCAGGGGAGGACCCGACGGCATGTCCCTGTGGACAACGGGTACGTGCTGGCCACGCCCACGCCTACCGTCGCCCCGACCCCCGCGCCGGCCACGGGAGCTCCGGCGGGGGCATCCACGGCGCCTTTGCCGGCTGTGCTGCCCAGCGTCAGCCAGTCCTATCTGCTGATCCCGACCTATCCGTACGACCAGGCGTTGGTCCCCACATCGCCGGACGACCCGATCTATCCCTATCCCCGGCTGGATTTCGACCGGCTGGGCCCACCCACGCCGCGTACCTACCAGGCGGTGATCCTGGAGAACGCTTACACGCGGCTGGTGATCCTGCCCGAGTTGGGGGGGCGGATCTATCAGTGGATCGACAAGGCCACCGGCCGCTCCCTGGTGTACCAGAACCCGGTCATCAAGCCGACTCGATGGGGGTATCGCGGCTGGTGGATCGGAGCGGGAGGGTTCGAGTGGGCGTTCCCGGTGGACGAGCACGGGTTCAATGAGTACCCCGCGTGGACGTATCAGACCTATGCGGATCGTCAGCAGGCCGGCGTGACCCTGACGCGCACGGATGAGCGGACGGGGTTGCGGGCGGAGATCACGATCTCGCTAGACGCGAGCCACTCGTATTTCACCCTGTCCATGAAGCTGAGCAACCCGACGGCCACACCGCAGCGGTATCAGTTCTGGGTGAACGCCATGCTGGCCCCCGGGGGCAATCAGGTCTCCCCCGGGACCCGGTTCGTGTGGCCGTCGGACACCCTGGTCGTTCACTCCAGCGCGGACGAGAAGACGTTCCCGGCCGGACGTCGCATGGATTGGCCCATGGCCGGGGGACGGGATCTGCGCTCGTATGATGCCTGGCCCGCCTACCTGGGGTTCTTCGGCGTGGCGCAGCGAGATTTCATGGGGGTCTACGATCCTCAGGTCGGCGTGGGAGTGGTCCGGATCTTCCCCGCCGATGCCGCCCCGGGGGTGAAGATCTTCGCCGCGCCGGGATTGGATCCCAGCCTGTGGACGGACGACGGCAGTCGTTATCTGGAGCTGTGGGGTGGGGTGACCCCCGATTTCGCCACCTATGCAGAGCTGGCCCCGGGCCAGAGCGTGGCGTGGACTGAGCGATGGTATCCCACGGGGCGGATCGGGCCGGCGGTCTGGGCCTCTGAGGATCTGGCGTTGGGGCTGGACTGGAGCGGGAACGAAGTCGTGCTGGGGGTCACCGCCGCCGGCGGGGCGAGTGGACAGCTCCAGCTATGGCGGGACGGCGTCCTGGTGAACCAGTGGACGGCCGATCTAGCCCCGGGTGAGAGCCTGACCGCACGCTGGCGGGCGGATAATCCCGCCGCCCATCGCTGGAAGGTCCAGTGGGTGGACCGGCAGGGCAGGGTGGTGGCCGGTGCAGAGGTGGACGGCGGCCGGGTGAACCCTGCGCCCGGGCCGGAGGTCAGAGCCCCCGCGGGGCCGACGTCTCCTGCGGAGCCGGGACCGGTGGCCTCCCCGCCTCAGAACCCGGGCCTGGTGTGGGATCCCCGGCTGGATCAGCTTGGAGTGCGCGTGGAACGGGCGTCCTCTGCTCCCGGCCAGCCCGTCTGGAGGCTGATCGAGGCGCGCTGGGAGAGCCCAGAGGAGGCCCAGGGATTGCATCACGTCTTCATCCGTGTGTTGGACGAGAATGGGCGGCCGGTGGTAGGACAGCCCGTGGAACTGTCGTGGTCCGATGGATCGGCGACCACCTCTACGGAGGAGGAGAAGGGGGCGAATTTCCCGCTATACGGCCCGCTGGGGGCGTATACCGTCCAGGTCGTCGGGACCAGCGACCGGGTGGTGGGGTTGGGTCTTCCCAGCAAGCATCACGTCAACTATCGGCTGACCTTCCAGCGGATGACCGGCCCCTGACGCGTCTTCGTCGCCGGATCTCAACGCGGGTAGGGGAACGCGATCCCTCCATCGCTGGGAGGCTATTCGTCGGCTGGCTCGTCCGGGGGGATCGGCTCGTCCGCGGGGGAGGGCAGGGGTAATGTGAAGTGGAATGTGCTTCCTTTGCCCGGCGTGCTCTCCACCCAGATCCGCCCGCCGTGCCCTTCCACGATGGCTTTGCAGATGGAAAGGCCGAGGCCGACGCCTCCCCCGCCGGCCTGTGAGGGGCTGATCTGGTAGAAGCGGTCGAAGATCTTCTTCTGATGCTCGGGATCGATTCCCGGTCCCTCGTCCCGGACGCTGATCCGGGCATAGCGCTTCCCGTCCTCCTCTTCCAGCGTCAGCGAGACCTCGATAGGGGTTCCCTCTGGCGTGTATTTGATCGCGTTGTTGAGAAGGTTCATCAGGACCTGGCGCACGCGGACCGGATCGACGTGTGCATGAACGGGCCTGGCCTTCAGGTTCACGCGAATGGGGTGACCCTTCGTGTGCCCCTCGTATGTCCTGACCGTCTCCAGGATCACCTCCGCGAGATCGCACCACTCCAACGTCAGCCGCAGGCGCCCGGCCTCGATGCGGGAGAAGTCCAGCAGGTCGTCCACAAGCCGGGCCAGAAGCTGCGACTCCTCATCGATAGCTGAGGCGTAGTAGAGCAACTCCTCGTCGTGCCGGAGCGCTCGCTCCAGGATCTGGCTGTAGCCGCTGATGATCGTCAGAGGGGATCGTAGCTCGTGAGAGACGCTGGCGATGAACTCCGACTTGAGCCGCTCCAGGTTCTTGAACTCGGTAACGTCCCGGATTGTGCACAAAAAAGAAGGCCTTCCCTCCAGGTCTTCGAGTTGGGCGCAGGCCACTTCCGCCCAGACGTGTTGTCCGTCCTGCCGATGGAAGATGACCGTGCGAGGCTGGCCGTTCTCGGACTCGGTCGTGGCGCGCAATGGGCAGCCCTCCGAGTCGCACAAAAGCAGGTTACGCTCGTCGTGACAGCGGAAGATCTCCGTGCAGGGTACGTCCAGGGCGCGCTCTTGTTCCCATCCGGTGATCGCCTCGGCGGCGGGATTCATCATCACGACCCGGTAGGTATCATCCAGGACCACGATCCCATCGCTCACGTGGTCCAGGATGGCCTTGATCTGCTCCTGCTCGGCGAGCAGTTTTTCATAGCGGATCGCGTTCTCGACGGCGACGGCCGCGTGTTGGGACAGCAGTTGCAGGGCCAGGCTCTCCTTCGTGGCGTCTTCGACGTCCTGCTCATAGATCAGCTTGAGAAGGGCCGTGGGACGTCCCTCGCGTACCAGCGGTATCTCCAGGATTCTCTGGCTCACGGGAGGGCGCGTAGAGCCTTGTCGGCCGTCAACGCCTGCGGCATCGTCGTGGGGTGTCCCATTTCTGGCCGCCCCATTTCGTGACTGAGGATCGCGTCGCTGCACAGCAACTACACGCCACGCGGCGTCATCTCCGTTGGGAAGCAGCACTTCGGCCTGAGCGGCGCTGGTGACGGCCAGGGCCATGCGCGCGATGGCTCTGGCGATGTGCTCGGGGCCCATCAGCAGGTCGGGATCGCTGACGGCTGATCGCGCCAGGATAAAGTCTTGCACCCGGTAATGGGCCTGACGCTTGAGCTTCTCCGCTTCCTGCTCCGCCAGTTTCAGGCGCCGCGCGGTGGAGGCCCCAAGCTCCACGCTGAGGCCGATCAGCGGCAGGAAGAGCAAGATCGCGTATAGCGAGTGATCATTGGGGGATATCTTGGCCAGCGCGGCTCCCCCGCCTCTCTCCAGCATCGCCATCCCACCGATGGCCAGCACGGATAGCCCCGCCGGCATGTAGCGAGCGGGGCTGGGCAGGGAGCAGGCACTGGCCGTCAGATAGGGTAAGTAAAGAGCCAGGAAGGGGGTGTGTGGCCCGCCGAGGAAGTAGATTCCCGTCCCCAGAGCTGCCTGGTCCAGAAGAAGTTGTCCCGCTTGGAGGGAGAGCTGGATCCTCGGATCGAGGCGCCTATGGAAGGGTTTGGATCTGAGTCGATGGATGAGGAGATCGAAGAGGATCGCTGCTAGGCCGAGCCCCCAGACCATCCATATAATGGGAAATTCGCCTCTCCTCAGTTGGAACCAAATGGTGGCGAACATTGCCACCAGAATCACGGTCCACCGGGCTGCGCGCGAACAGGGATCTAACTGGAGCGTAGAAGTTCTCATGTCGTTTTTTGATTCTGTCGAACACTGGCCGTGTACAGGAGTTCTTGTTTTCTATTATACACGATTCCGGGGAAAAGTGCGTAGGCCGAGGGTAGTGTATGGTGGCTAGCGTATCTGAAAATTTACCGGCAAGGTGTCTGAGGGGGGCTCCCTCAACTATCGGATCCACGCGGTGTGTTTTTCAGACACGTTCTCATCCCCACGGGCTGATTGGGGAGGGGACGACAGCGGGCAAGCCTCGTCCCGGCAGACGTTGCATATGCCAATGTGAGCGTTGGTCTTTGGAAAGGCCCTGGCGATACCCCCCAGAGGTACTATGAACGAGTCCACTCGCGAGGCCGATAGGATAGACGATCATAGATCTCACGATAAGGAGGTGTGGAGTCTCGCGTATCTGAGTCGGAGTCTTGAACGGACAATGGATCCCACGAGGAAGTGGATCAGCTCGTCGAAAGAGCTGGACGGCATTCGTTTTCTCCTGTTTTTTCCTCAGATGCCGGTTTCATCACGGACCACGAATGGTCGCTTATGGCCAAATCTGAGCGGTGTATTTCTCCAAGGTTGGATTCCTCGCTCATAGGTTGGCAACGGCAGTGTTGCAGCCTTTTCCCCATCGTTCAAAGGCGTTAGATCGTTAAGACAATCGAATGATCGATTGGGCTGCCATGCATGGGTTGGCGGCCCCCTGGGACGTTCTCAGGGGCTTCGGCTTCCCGCCCTGGCAGCCGGGAGCAGGGCGCTCATCGATTAGGACAGCCTACACGCGGGTGTGTGAAGCTGCGTAACCATGTGCGCGGCTCTACGCCGGAAGTCCTCGCGCGTGCGGATTCCGTACGCCCAACGGGTGAGGGCTATCTTCTTCCGTCGGGGGCATCACCCTCAAGCGCGGGGGAAGAGAGGACACGCCCGCCAGGAGTCGGAGAGTAAAGGGCCGTTCCCTGCCTGATCATGAGCAAGCATTTGTTGCGAACTGTTTGAGTCTGTACCAGGTCGCAGGGTGTGCGCCATCTCTTATCCGGGTTTCACCGAGGGGCTGACAATCTGAGTGACGAAAGAATGCGTCGGTGTTCTCACACCGCAATATTGATGAGGGAATGAGAAAGGAGAGGATGATCATGAGATTTAACCTGCGTAACAAGTTGTTGGCTGCCTTTGGGGTAGTGCTTGCCCTTCTTGTCGTCGTCGGGTGGGTAGGCCTTGGCCAAGCGGCTGCTATCGATGCGCGCGTTGAGGACATGTACAGCCAGGAAGTGCTCAGCTTGGAAAATCTCGATGATTTGAAGTCGGCCGCCTACCGCATCCGTGGTGATCTGTTGGAGTACATCCTGGCCGACACGGAAGAGGGGCGTGCACGCCTGAAGGAGGAGATTGAGGAGCAACAGAAGCGTATTGAGGAGAAGATCAAGCTCTATCGCCAGACGCGTTTGAGCGATGAGGAGGAAGCCCTATTGGCGGCGTTTGAGGAGCCGTGGAAGCGTTACTCGGACCAGATCGAGCAGGTGTTTGCGTGGGTGGAAGCGGGCGATTTGGATGCCGCGGAGACCCTGGCTCGGAAGGAGATGGTGGATGAGTTCCGGACCGCGCGAGAGGCTGTGAACAAGCTGATGGACTATAGCGTGGAGCGTGCAGCGCTGCGCCGTGAGAACGCTCGCCACGCGTACGCCTCACAGCGGGCTTTGATCATCGGCCTGATAGTGGGGGCTGTGCTGATAGGCTTGGCGATCAGCATTTTCATGGCTCGCTCCATTGCCAACGCGGCCAAGCGGATGGCGCAGGCGGTCCAACAGGTCGCTCAGGTGGATCTGACGAATCTCGCGGCGGCCACTGCCGCGATGGCCGACGGCGACCTCACCCATTCCGTCTCCATTCAGACGCAAAATATCGAGGTGAAATCCAGTGATGAGATCGGCGACCTGGGTCAAGCATTCAATCTCATGATCGATCGCCTCCGGGAGACTGGCAACGCCTTCAATAAGACGATGGCGAATCTGCGCCGTCAGATCGGACAAGTGCAGGAGAACGCTTCCCTGGTGGCCTCGGCCAGCCAGCAAATCACCGCCGCCTCGGAGCAGTCGGCGGAGGCGGTGCAGCAGGTGGCCATGACGATCCAGCAGGTAGCCGATGGCGTATCCCAGCAGGCCCAGTCGGCCGCCGACATCACCGCCCAGGTGGACCAGATGAGCAGCGCCGTGGGCGGAGTGGCCGAGGGGGCTCAAGATCAGGCGCGCTCTGTGGAGAGCATCTCCCGCAGCATCGCCGAGATGACCACCGTCGCAGACCGGGTGGCGGAGAGCGCTCAGTCCATCGCCGCGGATGCCGGCCGGGTGACCGATACGGCGGAAGCCAGCGCTCAGACGGTCATGCAGACGGTAGAGGCCATCCAGCTGATCAGGGAAACCGTGGCTGAGGTGAGCGATAAGGTCCAGCAGATGCAGGAATACTCCACCCAGATCGGCGTCATCGTGGAGACCATCGATGACATCGCCGAGCAGACCAACCTCCTGGCTTTGAACGCCGCGATCGAGGCGGCGCGGGCTGGGGAGCAGGGGCGTGGCTTCGCGGTGGTGGCCGACGAGGTGCGGAAGCTGGCGGAGCGTTCTGGGCAGGCGACCAAGGAGATCGCCCAGTTGATCCAGAGCGTGCAGCAGGGGACCGGGGCCGTGACCGAGGCCATGCGGAGAACGCTGGAGCAGGTGGAGTCAGGGGTCGATCTGGCCGGAATGGCCGGGCGAGCGCTGGAGGATATCCTGGAGGCCATACGAGGGGTGACCGGGGAGATCCAGGAGGTCGCGGCGAAGTCTCAGGAGCTCACCGGCATCAATCAGGAGCTGATGTCGGCGGCGGAGAGCGTGTCTGCCGTGGTCGAGGAGAACACGGCGGCCACGGAGGAGCTGGCGGCCAGCGCGGATGAGATCGGCCGGGCGATTGAGAGCATCGCCAGCGTCAGCGAGGAGAACAGCGCGGCCGCTGAGGAGGTCAGCGCCTCCGCCGAGGAGATGTCAGCCCAGGTGGAGGAGATGGCCGCGACGGCGCAAAGCCTGGCGGACATGGCCAAGCAACTGCAGGCGGTCGTGGCGGAGTTTACCCTCTCCACGGAAGGAGCAGCGCCATTGGATACGAGCGCTCCCACCTTTGTCAGGGAACCCGTCGTCTCCGAGCAGGATGGCACCCATGAACCGGCGGGCGCTTCCATGGAGCTGCAACGAGAGCCGTTGTATGTGTCGACCGGCAATGGGCGACACTGATCCCTTCCTCGATTCGTGGTTGCGGCGGCATCGCTTTCCTGCGCCGCCGCAACCACCCCAAACCAATCGAATTGATTCCAAGGTACTATAAACGGGTTCATCCCCTGCGTCGATTAGTAAAGACGAGCGTCCGAGGCGGCGGCAGTGGCTCCTGCGGCTCCGCGTGCGTATGGAAAGGAGGGGTGCGGATTGAGACCAAACGTGTTGGGATATCGGGGCATGAGATGTGAAAGGGGGATTGGCATATGAAATAACGGATTCTGTGAGGCAGTCATGTCAATGCGAGAATACCGTACATGGTGAACGCCAATGTGGGTGTTGCCCTGATAAGCGGTTGTGATCGGTCGCCGTGCGAGTTTGGGGTCAATGGGGACGATGTGGCACGGGTGATCGGAAAGGCATCGAGATTCGCCAGGAATCACAATGAGCAGGGAGGAGACCATGTTGGGTATTGTGCATGGCAAGAAGCAGAGAAGCTGCGAGGAAGAATTGAAGCATCTGCAGGGTCAGATACACGATCTGGCCGCGGAGATGAGGACCCTCGTCCGAGGCATCGTCGAGGGCAGGCTGGATACGCGTGCAAACCCCGACAAATTCGACGAGGAGTTCGCGGAGATCGTGGAGGGCGTCAACGCTGCGTTGGACGCGGCGGTGAAACCCCTGGGGAGAGTGAGAGAGTGCACGGATCTTCTGCGGAAAGGCGAGATCCCGCGGAAGATCGAGGAGGAGTGCAGGGGCGAGTGGTGTCAGGTCAGGGACAGCATCAACGATTTGATCGACGTGGTCAACGGCCTGGTTGAGGGCAGCGCGGAGATGGCGCGTGCGGCCGCCGCTGGTGACCTGGATGTGCGGGTGGACACCTCCCGGTTTGAGGGCGTCTGGAGGACAATCCTTCAGGGACTGAACGAGACGGCCGAAGGCATGATCGTGCCGATGCGAGAGGTCGGCCACGTCCTGGAGCGGATGGCGGCGGGAGAGTTCCAGGCCCGTGTTGTGGGAGAGTATCGTGGGGATTACGACGTCCTGAAGCGCTCGGTGAACGCGTTGGGCGAGCAGTTGATGGGCGTACAGGAAGAGATTGAGAGGATCCGGATCAAGGTGCAGGAGGGGGATCTGGGCGTTCGAGGGGAGGCCGATCGGTTCCAGGGCGATATCGCGGGTATGGTGGATGGCTTCAACGAGGTGCTGGATGCCGTTGTGGAGCCGATCAATGAGGCCCTGGATGTGATCTCGGCGATCGCTCAGGGAGACCTGACGCAGGAGGTGGTAGGCGATTACCGGGGGGATCACGCCCGGTTGAAGGAAGGCATCAACGCCATGGTCACCAACCTGCGCGATCTGATCGTCCAGGTGCAGTCGGGGGCGGCCAGCGTGGCCTCGGCTTCCGCTCAGATCCAGGCGGCCACGGAGCAGGCCGCGGAGGCGGTGCAGCAGGTGGCGGCGACCATCCAGCAGGTGGCGGAGGGGACCGCCCAGCAGACGGAGGCTGTCACTCGCGCTGCGGCTCAGGTGGATCAGATGACGCAGGCCATTGACGGGATCGCCCAGGGCGCGCAGGAGCAGGCGCAGGCGGTGGAGCAGGCCTCTCGTGCGGTGGCCGAGATGACGGCGGCGAACGAGCAGGTGATGAGCAGCGCCCAGATGAGCGCCGAGATGAGCGAGGAGTCGGCGCAGAAGGCCGAGGCCGGCGCGGAGACGGTGCGGAAGATGATGGCCGCGATGGAGGCGGTTCGCGAGACCGTGGCAGAGGTTGGCCAGAAGGTGGAGCAGATGCAGGAGTACTCCGCCCAGGTCGGCGCCATTGTGGAGACCATCGACGACATCGCGGAGCAGACGAACCTGTTGGCGCTGAACGCGGCCATTGAGGCGGCACGCGCCGGGGAGCAAGGCCGAGGGTTCGCGGTGGTGGCTGATGAGGTGCGGAAGCTAGCGGAGCGAGCCGGACAGGCCACGAAGGAGATCGCCCAACTGATCGGGAACGTGCAGGAGGGCACGCAAGCGGTGGTGAAGGCCCTGGAGGCGAACCTGCGGCAGGTGGAGTCGGGCTCGGCGTTGGCGGCGCAGGCGGACGAGGCGCTGCAGGAGATCTCCCAGATGGCGGAGCAGGTGAACGAGCAGGTGGAGCAGATCGAGATCGCGGCGCAGAAGATGACGGCGGCGAATCAGGAGCTGGTGAAGGTCATCGAGAGCGTCTCGGCCATCGCGGAGGAGAACACGGCGGCGACGGAGCAGGTGGCGGCGAGCAGCGGCGAGATCAACGAGGCGATGGAGACGGTGGCCAGCGTGAGCGAGGAGAACGGCGCTGCCGCGGAGGAGGTGAGCGCGGCCGCGGAGGAGATGAGCGCCCAGTCGGAGGAGATAGCGGCCTCGGCTCAGAGCCTGTCCGACCTGGCGGAACAGTTGACGGCGTTGATCTCACAGTTCAGGCTGACGGGAGATGGATTGGGAGTCGCTCAGGAGATGGGGGAACGTGTAGTGGTCAGAGCGCATGGGGATGGATCAGAGAACGGGCATGCGAGGCCGGAAGCGGTGGCGAAATCGGTGCCGACGAAGGTGTCGGTGAGCAATGGGAATGGTCGATCGTAGGGGGATTAGAGGAGCCAGATAGTGGGGGGAAGCGATGAGCCATCGCTTTCCCCCACGCACAGCCACACAAGATAAAGCCATTCTGAGGAAAGGAGGAAGCGAGATGGCATCGGAGGCTGTGAATGCTGAGGCGGTAGGCAGCGTGCGAGAGGAACAGCTGGTGGTGTTCCGGCTGGGCGATGAGCTGTATGGGATCGACATCAATCGAGTGCAGGGAATCGAGCGGATGCAGCGGGTGACGAAAGTGCCGCGTGCCCCCGAGTTCGTGGAGGGGGTGATCAACCTGCGAGGGCAGATCACCCCGGTGATCGATCTGCGGGTCCGGCTGGGCTTTGAGCGGGTGGAGGCGACCAAGGAATCCCGCATCGTGGTCGTGATGATGGGAGAGGATCGAGTGGGATTGGTGGTGGACGGTGTGGACGGGGTGACGCGAGTGCCCGTGGACCGGATCGAGCCGCCATCGGACCTGGTGAAATCAGAGGAGGCCGCGTATCTGCGGGGGATCGCCAAGCTGGACGGGGGATTGCTGGTCCTGCTGGATCTGGACAAGGTGCTGGAGGGATATGAGGTTGGCAGGGTTGAGGTAGCCGAGGCCGCCTAAGCGTTCGTAGGGAACATCCATGTCGGTCGGGGGTGGAACTTATGGAGATGAACTTTGATCTCACGCCGGAGGAGGCGGAGGTTTTCCTCCAGGAGGCTGATGAGCTCATCACCAGCCTGGATGAGAACTTCGTTCGGCTTGAGAGGGACGATGCGGATCCTGCGCTGTTGCAAGACATCTTTCGCAGCGCGCACACACTGAAGGGTAGCGCGGGGATGATCGGGCATCAGGCGATGGCGGCCGTGATGCACGAGATGGAAACCACCCTGGATCGGCTACGTCAGGGCCAACTTCATGTGACCGTTGAGCTGGTGGACACCCTGTTTGCCGCACTGGATGTTGTCCGGGCGATGGTGGAGGAGGTCAGGACCTCGCAGAGCAGTGGGGTGGAGTACGATGACGTATTGACGGCCCTGCGGGCCTTTGCAGAGGGTTCACAAGGGACAGGTGGAAGGGAAGCTGCTGATGATCACCCGGTTCCCCCTGTTCCGGAGGATGCGCTGCCTCCGGATGTGGAGCAGGCGTTCCTGGTCTTCGCGACCATCGCTCAGGACAGCGTGGCGCCCGGGGGACGCGCGCTTCAGGTCCTGCTGGCGCTCGACCAGTCCGCTCGGGTTCTGTGGAGCCAGCCCACGATCGATGACCTTGATGAGGAATGGTCTGAGCATCAAGTCCTGGCCCTGGTCACGGACGCGGATCCGGCGCAGTTGGAGCAGTTGCTGAGCACCATCTCCGAGGTGGAGTCGCGCGTGATGCCGTACTCCCCGGCGGAGACGGGCGAATCCCTCTCCGCTTCCCTCCCATCTCCTGAGTCGCAGAAGGCTCCCGAGGCGGAGGGGGCGCCTGATGCGGAGAAGGGCCCCTCACCCCAGAAGCCGTCCGGTGATGGCCGCGTCGCCTCAGGGCGGAAACCGGCCGTGGACGGGAAGACGCGCTGGGTGCGGACCAGCGTGGAGCGCCTCGATAAGTTGATGAACCTGGTGGGCGAGCTGGTGATCGACCGAAACCGGCTCTTTCAGATCCGAGCGCGGCTGCTGGATGGGGAGAACCGGGAGGAACTGCTCATGCACCTGGGCGACGCCATCTCGCATCTCTCCTGGATCACGGACCAGCTGCAGGACGAGGTCATGCGGGCGCGAATGGTGCCCGTGTCCCAGGTTTTCAATAAGTTCCCCCGTTTGGTGCGGGGACTGGCTCGGGACCTGGGCAAGAAGGTCGAGTTGGTGATCGAGGGGCAGGATACGGAGCTGGACCGCTCGGTGATCGAGCTGATCAATGATCCCCTGGTGCATCTAATACGCAATGCCGTCGACCATGGCATCGAGCCGCCGGAGGAGCGGGTGGCCGTCGGCAAGCCGGAGACGGGGCGAATCCTCCTGTCCGCTCGCTCGGAGGAGAACCACATCATCATCACCGTCGAGGATGATGGGCAAGGGATCAATCCGGACAAGATCCGCCAGACGGCGGTGGCTCGTGGCGTCCTGGATGAGGAGGCCGCGCGGCATCTCTCTGACGACGAGGCACTGGATCTGATCTTCGCCCCGGGGTTCAGCACGGCCAAGAAGGTGACCGAGCTCTCGGGTCGCGGCGTGGGCATGGACGTGGTGCGCACCAACGTGGAGCGGCTGAACGGGACCGTGCGGGTGAGCAGCCGGCCAGGGGCTGGGACGACGTTCGAGTTGCGATTGCCGCTGACCCTGGCCATCATGCCGGCCCTGATGGTCTCCGTCTCGGATCAGATCTACGCGATCCCGCTGGCGTCCGTCATGAGCACGCTGAAGGTGGAATCGGATCAGATCTCCAACGTGCTTCACCAGGGCGTGATGACCCTGCGCGATCGGGTGCTGCCCCTGCTGTGGCTCTCGGACTTCTTCGGCTGGGAGAATGGGCATCAGGCGGACTCTTGCTACGTCGTGGCCGTGCGGTGGGGGGATGCCCAGGTGGGCATCGTGGTAGATGGTCTGCTGGGCCAGCAGGATGTGGTCGTGAAGCCACTGGGGTATCAAATCGGGGACATCCCAGGGATTGCGGGGGGCACGATCATGGGAGATGGCACCGTCGCCCTCATCGTGGATGTACCCGGGTTGGTCGAGACGACCTTGCGGGAGCGGAAGGCCGCATAATCGATGGAGGAGGTGTCGGGTGAGCGGAGGGAATGGTCAGTTTGATCGCGTGATGGAGGCGATCACGAAACAGGGGCTGTCCACCACGGCGGAGGGGCTGTCCACGATGCTGGGGCGCCCCATCCAGGTGCAGGTCCCTCGTGTGAGCAGGGTCCCCATCCGTGATGTCGCGAATCGTGTGGGCGGCCCGGAGCAGCTCATCGTGGCCGTGTATCTCATGACTACGGGGGATCTTCCCGGCCATATCATGCTGATCCTACCCCATGAGAGCGCGTTGCGGCTGGTGGATATGCTGCTGGAGCAGCCCGAGGGGACCACGCAGCAGCTGACTCCGCTGGGGGAGTCGGCTCTGGGCGAGGTAGGCAACATCTCTGCATCCATGTTGCTCAACTTCATCGCGGCGACGCTGGGACTGAGCGCTCGTCCATCGCCGCCGGCCGTCATCGTGGATATGGCAGGCGCCATTTTGGACGTGATCCTGACCAGCGTCTGCCAGTCGGATGATGAGTTGCTGTTGTTGGAGGCGGTTTTTCAGGGACCGGATCGCAAGATGGAGGTGTACTTCTGGCTCGTCCCCGACAATGGCGCGGGCTTGGACGCTTTCGGAGGCGACGAGGATGGCGAACAGGCGATTGTCTGACGACAAGGGACGGAGCGAACATCTGCAGGATAAGAACACGATCGCCGTTGGCCTTGGGGAGATGGTGGTGACCAAAGATAGGGAACACGTGCTGGTGGCTTATGGGTTGGGATCGTGTATCGGGTTGGCCGCTTATGATCCGATGGGGCCGGTGGCTGGGATGCTCCACGCGGTGTTGCCGATGCGCCGCAATGGGGATGACAATCTGTACAAGTTTGTGGACACGGGGATACCGGCGTTAATCGACGAGATGAAGCGTATGGGGGCGAGTATGCGCCGGATCCGGTGGTATGTGGCGGGCGGAGCTCATATGTTGACCGCCCCCGGATTCAAGGGGATGTTCGACATTGGGCGTCGAAACGTGGAGATGACGCAGCGGCTTCTGACCGAATACGGGATCGAGCCGGTGGCCATGGCCGTGCGTGGAAGCAAGGGGCGTACGCTCAAGCTATATGTGGCCAGTGGCCGCGTTACGGTTCGCTTCGCTGGAGGGGAGGAGAAAGTTCTGTCTGTCGCCGGCAAGCGCTGAGAGAGATCGTTCGTGGGAACGCGGGGAGGGGATATGACTCGGATCGGCAGGGACGGCCAGCTACAACAGGTCCATTCCCATGAACGGGGGAATGGGACGGCATCTGCAGAGATGCGCCCGGCGATCCTCATCGTGGATGACGATCCGGAGCTGCGTCGATTGATCTCGCTGATCCTGGGGGATCGATATCAGGTGTTGGAGGCGAACAACGCGGACGAAGCGATCCGGGTGTTGGATCGATCCGCCTTTGGCCCCGCGGGATCTCAGATCAAGGTTGTCCTCCTGGACATCATGATGCCGGGCATGGACGGGATCACGCTCTGTCGACGCATCAAGAAGGAGTTCGGGGTTCCCGTCATCATGTGCACTGCCCGGGTGACGAAGGGGGACGTGCAGGCGGCTTTGCGTAACGGGGCGGACGATTACCTGGCAAAGCCCTTTGATCATCAGACGTTGATCACCCGGGTGGCCAGGTACACATAGATACGTCATTGATCGAATCTGCGATGCGATTGTGGAGAAGTGGGTAGAGGGGATAACGGATTCTGGGCCCCATTGGGGCTTGGAGTAACGACCGTCTCAGGAGTCATCATGCAAAATCCATCTGGGACTGAGGGAGGCTCGGAAGATGCCAAAGGTGCTCGTCGTGGATGATGCGCAATTCATGCGTATGCGCTGCGCTCGATTGCTCACAGAAAAGGGGTTTGAGGTGGTAGAGGCGGAGAACGGGGCTGAGGCCGTCCGTGTGTATCAGGAACAACGTCCGGACGTCGTTTTGATGGACATCACGATGCCGGAGATGGATGGCCTCACCGCCTTGAAAGAGATTCGCCGCCACGATCCCAACGCTCGCGTGGCCATGTTGACCGCGTTGGGCCAGCAGGGGATCGTGATCGAGGCGATTAAATCGGGGGCTCGGGACTTCATCGTCAAACCGTTTGATGCCGACCGCGTGTTGCAGGCGGTGAACAAGCTGCTCTCATAGCGTCGTATACGCATTGGAAAGCGAGGGGAGCCATGATTCGAGTACTCGTCGTGGACGATTCGGCGTTCATGCGGGCTGCGCTGACCCGGATCCTCGATCAAGACCCGGAATTGGAGGTCGTGGGGACGGCCCGGGATGGCGTGGAGGCCTTGACGAAGGTGGAATCCCTGCAGCCCCATGTCATCACCCTGGACGTAGAGATGCCCCGCATGAACGGGCTGGAGTTCCTGGCCCGTTTGATGAAAGAGCGCCCCATGCCGGTCGTCATGCTGAGCAGCCTCACGCAGGAGGGGGCTGATACGACGATCGAGGCGTTGACGCTGGGGGCGGTGGACTTCGTCCCAAAGCCCGATCGGACGATCTCCATTCATCAGGTCGCCCCCGACCTGATCACTAAGATCAAGCGGGCAGTCACGGCGAAGGTGTCCCCGGGCCCGCGTCGCCGCCCGTTGCGACGGGATGGCCATCGCAGTCGTCCGAGGATCGTAGCGACCCGTGAGGACTGGGATCGGGTGTTGGTGATCGGCTCCTCCACGGGAGGACCTCGTGCGCTGCGGGAGGTGTTTAGCGGACTCCCAGGGGATCTGCCGGCCCCTGTGCTGGTGGTGCAGCATATGCCGCAAGGGTTCACCCGCTCCCTGGCGGAGCATTTGAACGAGTGCTCGGAGCTGGAGGTGAGGGAGGCGAGCGCAGGTGATCGCCTTGAGCGCGGCGTGGCGCTGCTGGCCCCGGGGGGATATCACATGACCGTGCGTCGCAGCGGCGTGATCCGTCTGGACCAGGGGCCGACGGTGAACGGTGTGCGGCCTGCGGTAGATGTGACCCTGCTCTCGGCTGTGGCGGCCTTTGGCGCCCGGGTTGTGGCGGCCATCCTGACGGGCATGGGGCGTGATGGAACGGACGGAGCGCGAGCGCTGAAACAGGCGGGCGGATACGTGTTGGCGGAGCATGAGTCGACCTGCGTGGTGTATGGCATGCCCAAGAGCATCATCACGGAAGGGCTTGCGGACGAGGTGGCCGTGATCGAGGAGATGGCCCAAGCCATCGTTCGTTATCTGGAGAAACCCATAAGGGAGCGGAAGGATGATCGAGCAAGACTATCGGCTCGTGTATCGTAAGATCAAGCGGCTGACGGGCATCGACCTATCTTACTACAAGGGACGTCAGGTACAACGTCGCCTGGAGGCGTATCTCAGGCGCAGCGGCGCGGCGAACTGGAGGGAATACCTCCATCGCCTGGAGCAGGATCCTCAGGAGGTGAAGGCTCTCCGGGACTATCTGACGATCAATGTCTCCTGTTTCTTCCGGGACCCGCACAAGTTCCAGTATCTGCGGGAGAAGATCCTGCCCGAGCTCGTGCGGCCGGGGGGAAAGTTGCACATGTGGAGCGCCGGGTGCTCCTATGGCGCCGAGGCGTACACGCTCGCCATCCTGGGCGACCTGACGCGGGCGAGGTGGTTCCAGGTATGGGCTACGGACGTCGATCGCGGGGCCCTGACCAGGGCGCGAGCCGGGGGGCCGTATACCGATGAGGATGTGAAATATGTGGCGCCGGATCTCCTGAAGCGATACTTTGACCGACGGGATGATGGGTTCTACGTCAAGCGGACTTTGCGCCGTCATGTGGTGTTTGAGGAGCACAACCTGCTGGAGGATCAGGTGACGCGAGAGTTCGACCTGGTCCTGTGCCGTAACGTGATCATCTACTTCTCGGATGAGGCGAAGCGAAAGGTGCTGACGCGCCTGGTGGGGGCGCTGCGACCGGATGGGGTGCTCTTTATCGGGGGGACGGAGGTGATCTCCACCGCGCTGGCGCGGGAATTGGGCCTTCAGTCGGCAGGCATTTCCTTCTATCGAAAGATGGCTCACGTGATGGAGGGCGTGGTATGAACGTGAAATTCATCAATCCGTTCGTGATCGCCGCGGGGGAGGTCTTGCGGTCCGAGGTGCAGGCGGATGTCCGTCGAGGTGAGGTGAAGGTTTCCAATTCCGCCCACACGCAGAACGAGGTGACGGCCCTGTTCACCCTGGTAGGCCAGGTGGAGGGCGTCGTCATGTACGGCATGAGCAAGGAGATGGCGCTGGCCTTTGTGTCCAAGATGTTGGGCCAGCCGGTGGAGGAACTGGACGAGCTGGCGCAGAGCGGGATCGCCGAGCTGGGGAACGTGATCACGGGACATGCCAGCACGCTGTTGGCCTCGCAGGGGTATCACACTGACATCTCCGTGCCCACGCTCATCATCGGCGCCGGGGCGCAGATCTCCACGTTGGACTTCCAGCGGTTGGTGGTGCCTCTGGTTACCCAGTACGGGACTCTGGAGGTCCAGCTGGCGCTCCGGGAGAGGAGGAATGGCTCCTCATCGTCTCGGCAGGAGGTGGCGGGAGCCGCCAAGCAGGCGTGATGGGGCTGGAGATCATCGGATTGGCGGGGTTGTCAGGGGATTATGCTTTGTTTACAAAGGTTGGTACTATGGCGCTATCCTCGAAAGCGGGGCGAGCACTTATATTACATGTGGCCATTACCCCGCTTAGCCGGGAAGCACCTCAAAAAATCTTAATCTACGCTCCTAGATATTTGCCCCCATCTCCCTCACCAGAGGGATGGTCTGGCTATCATCAGGACCTATACGAGTAGGACGGATTGAAGGAGGTTCTCGTCTATGGCGAACATACTGGTCGTTGACGATGATGTCCGCGTGTGCAAAATGATCGAGGCTGTCTTGAAGGGTCAAGGGCATTTTGTGGTGACTGCGAACAACGGTACGGATGGTCTGGAGCAGGCCACGAAGCTTCTCCCGGATCTGCTGATCCTGGATGTGATGATGCCCGACTTGAACGGCTTTGAGGTCTGTCGTCGTCTACGATCCAGTGCGCGGCTGTCAGATGTTCCAGTCATGTTCCTGACCGGGCGCGGCATGGTGGACGACCGTATCGAGGGGTTTGAGGCGGGTGCTGATGATTATCTGGTGAAGCCCTTTGATCTGCGGGAGATGGAGCTGCGTGTGGAGGCCCTGTTGCGGCGCTCCGGGAATGGGAAGAAGAATGGCAATGGCGCCACTCCCAAGCAGCTGGAGGCGGGCGGCATGCGTTTGGATATGACGAAGTATCAGGTGGAAGTCAACGGGCGTACGGTGCAACTGACCCCTGTCGAGTTCGAATTGCTCCATTACCTGATGAGCCGGGCTGGCGAGGTGGTCTCCGCCGAGAAGCTGTTGCAGGAGGTCTGGCGCTACTATCCGGGCACCGGGGATCCCACCGTCGTGCGCATGCAGATTATGAATCTGCGGAACAAGATCGAGCCAACACCCAAATCACCGAAATATATCCGCACCCGGTATCGGCACGGATACTACGTGCCAGCCTGATCAGATTCTCGGGTGGGAACCAAGGACGGAGCCGGCCGCTCTCAAGGAGGCCGGTTCTTTGTTTTTCCCTGATCAAAAAGTCCTTCTTCTGCCTTCGACCTGCCCGGCCTTGGCCAGCCTCCAGCGGAAAAGGCCAAGAAAGGCAGGTGTGGGCCGGAAAAGTGGGATTTCCATTGAGGGGGCTTTCCCTCCACACCTCCCCCTGTAGGGTTGGTAGCTGAGGGAGACCCTCAGAGTGTGTCTTAGAAATGCCGTGCTTCTGCTGTGGGGAGGCCCGGAGGGGCGGAGCCCCTCCGGAAAAAGCCTTTCTCCCGCCTTCGACCTGCCGCCTTCGACCTGCCCGGCCTTGGCCAGCCTCCAGCGGAAAAGGCCGAGAAAGGCAGGTGCGGGCCGGAAAAGAAGGGCTTCTGTGCAGGTCGGAAGGGCTGCAGGGAATGATACGAGACTTTTACGATGGCTTTACGCTCCGTTTATCCGCCCATTCTGGGGCGTATGCTAGGATGCCCTGTGGAAGGGCGGAGGGCTTCCGTCCCACCGTGCTGTCTTGGCGACGGAAGCATATACGGTGGAGGAAATCCTGTGATCCATGTGACCCGGTTGGACGGTAGCGATCTGGTCGTCAACGCGGAGTTGATCGAGACGATAGAGCAACGTCCTGATACGGTCATCTCCCTCACGACAGGGCGCAAATTGGTCGTGCAGCAATCGGCGGAAGAGATCGTCGAGCGTGTCATCCTGTATCAGCGACGCATCCATGGTCCGATAGAGATTATCACCCGCAGTAAGGAGTAAGGGTTGGCATGAACATCGCGACCATCTTGGGGCTGGTAATCGGCTTCGGAGCGCTGTTGGCTTCCGTGGTGATCGAGGGGGGCGAGCTGGTTGCCCTGCTGAACGTGTCCGGCGCGTTGATCGTGTTCGGCGGTACCTTCGGCGCGGCGCTGGTGAGCTTCCCCTTGGAGCGCGTGCTGGTGGTCCCCAAGCTGATCGCCCGTACGCTGGGTGGGGGAGGTCTGGAGCCCGAACGGATCGTCTTGCAACTCGTCGAGCTGGCCGATAAGGCACGTCGACAGGGTCTCCTCTCCCTGGAGGAGGAGGAGGGCAATATCACGGACCCCTTCATGAAGAAGGGGATCATGCTGGTGGTGGACGGTGTGGACCCGGCGGAGGTCCGCCACATCCTGGAGACGGAGACGCACCTGATGGCGGAGCGTCACGCCCAGGGCTACAGCATCCTGGAGGCGATGGGCGGGTACGCGCCGACCATGGGGATCATCGGGACCGTGATGGGGTTGGTGCACGTGTTGAGCAACCTGGAGGACCCATCGGAGCTAGGTGCCGCCATCGCCGTGGCGTTCATCGCCACCCTGTACGGCGTGGCCTCCGCGAACCTGGTCTGGCTGCCTCTGGGCTCCAAACTGAAGGAGAGCAGCGCGGAAGAGGTGCTGATGCGCAAGATCATGACCGAGGGGATCCTGGCCATTCAGGCGGGTGACAACCCGCATATCGTGCGTCAGAAGCTGGAGGCCTATCTCCCGCCCAGCATCCGGGAGAAGATCAACCAGGCGTCTGGAGAGGGGGCGTAGGATATGGCCGGCGGACATGACTCGGGCGGTGGGCTTCGTTGGCTGCTCACCTATGCGGACCTTATCACGCTGCTGTTGGCGTTTTTCATCGTCATGTACGCCAGCTCTCAGGCGGATCTGGAGCGCTTTCACGAGGTGGCCGCCGCCATTCAGCGAGGGTTTGGCGTCGGCGTGAGCATTTTGCCCGCGGGAGGGGGGACGGGAATCCTCCCCGGCCAGGGGACATCGAGCGGGGGAGCCCTTCCCGTGGAGTCCCTGTCGCAGCGTAGCAAGGACTTCATGGCGATCTCAGAGGCTTTGGCGATCCAGAGCGCGATGCAGGGGACGGGGAAGTTCGTCGCCGTGAATATGCGTCGTGAGGGGATCGCGATCACGCTCTCGGGTGCGCTGCTGTTCCCCTCTGGGGGGACGGAGTTGAGCCCGGAGTCGGTCAAGGTGCTCGACGAGATCGCCCAGCTTCTGGCGGCACTGCCGAACCAGATCCGGGTGGAGGCGCACACGGACGACCTGCCGACCAACGACCCGCGGTACCCCACGAACTGGGAGCTCAGCGTGGCTCGCGCGGTGACCGTGGTGCGATACCTGATCGAGCATGGCATCGCCCCTGAACGCCTGATCGCGGTGGGGCGCGCCGAATACGATCCGTTGGTCCCGAACGATTCTCGGGAGCATCGAGCGTTGAATCGCCGGGCGGATATCGTGATCCTGTATCCTCCTGAGGACGAGGAGGAGAATGGCATCCCGAAACCGCCGTTGATGGAGTTGATGGAGTCTGGATCTGACTGATCTCGTTGGGTGGGAGCGCTTATGAAGAACCTACTCGCAAATCGCAAGCTGTTGATCATCGGTGGAGCGGTGGCTCTGTTCCTGTTTGGGGTCGGATACCTTGTTGTTCCGTCAAACCTGCCCAAGCCCATCCACATTCAGCTTGAGGTGGGGGGAAAGAGCGCGGAGGCCGCTCCGGCTCCCGTCCCTACTCCGACCCCGGAGGAGCCGGAATTGCCGGTGGCTCCGATACAGCACGTGGTGCCCAAGGGGAACGGCATCATGTTTCCCTTGGGGGAGCGGCTGGTGAACCTGGCGGACCCGGGCGGCTATCGCTATCTCCGGATCTCCATCGTGCTGGAGTTCCTGCCTGAGAGCGCTGAGTTCTATCATCTTCCTCCGGAGAAGCGCCGTGAGGAAGAGGAACTGTTCAAGGAGGAACTGACGCGCCAGAAGCCGGTCATCGATGATGTGATCACGTACGTGTTGAGCAGCAAGACGTTTGCTGAGGTCTTTACAGTGGAGGGCAAGGAGGAACTGAAGAAGGAGATCATGGAGAAGCTGAACGAGAGCCTGGGTAGCGGTAAGTATGTCGGAGCCGTGTATTTCACCGACTTCGTGGTGCAGTAGTCTGATCTCTCCGTGAGTTAGGGAGGCCCTGCGTGGCAGCTACGCCCAGTGACAACCTGTCCCAGGAGGAAATCGACGCCCTCCTGGCTGCTCTGCCAACTGAAGATGCAGATGCCTCCGATGCGGGGGAATCTGACGCGCCGCCGGAGCCGGAGGTCTCCATCCAGCCGTACGATTTCCGTCGCTCGAACAAGCTGTCTAAGGAGCAGATTCGTGCGCTTCGCATGATGCACGAGAACATGGGACGGCGGGCGGCGGTCTCCCTCTCCGCGTATCTGCGGACGACGGTGGACATGATCCTGGTGGAGATCGATCAGGGCACCTATGCGACCTTCCTGGCGCAGACGGCCGGGCCGGCGATCTATAACCTCGTCAGCCTGAAGCCCCTGCAGGGGCAGCTGGTCCTGGAGATCGGGGCTTCCCTGGCCGATGTGGTGATCGATCGGCTCCTGGGCGGGCCGGGCCGGGCCAGCGAGCACCAGCGCGAGCTGACGGATTTGGAGCTGTCCCTTCTGCAGGGGTTTGTGGAGCGGATTTTGGACAGCCTGGCGGAGGCCTGGTCGGCCGTGCTGCCCGTGGAGCCCCAGGTGAACGAGACGCTGCTGAACCTGTATTTCGTGCAGGTCGGCTTGCTGTCCGACGCCACCGTGTGGGTCGTGTTCGAGGTGCGGATCGGCGAGTCGAGCAGCCATCTCCGGCTGGGCTTGCCCTATGCGTTGCTGAAACCCGTCAGCGCCAAGCTGAGCCCTCAGGCGTGGATCGCCGGGTCCGAGGCGCATGTGGACGTCATGCAGGGTGTGGATGTGCGATATCTGCGTGCGCACCTGCAGGATGTGCCCGTGACCATGGTAGCGATCCTGGGGGAGACGGAGACGACGTTTGAGGAGCTTTACAAGCTGAAGCCGGGGGATCTCATCCCCTTGGACTCGGCGGCTGGCCGGGATATCAAGGTGTACGTCGGGGGCCTGCACGAATTCTGGGCACGCCCTGGCGTCCGTGGGAATCGCCTGGCCATCGAGATCACCCAGGTTTTGAAGAATCGGAAGAACGGCATTGACGATGTCTCAATGGAGGAGAACGGCTCCAAAGAGACCTCGGAAGGGATCGCATAAAGCCGGATGAGGTTTGACTAGTAGCACCGCTCGCGATGATCCACGGAACTGAGCGAGATGTGGGAGGCGAGATATCGTGACGGATTCACAGCCACTTGATCCGCAAACGGATCCGCAATCCATGGAGATCCAGGACTCGGAGCTTGAGGCCCTGGGGGCGCAGGAAGTGGAATTCGAGCCCCCGGAGATTCAACTGCCGGAGTCGGAGGACCAGGAGGCTCAGGAGCCTCCGCAGGAGGCAAAGTCGGACACCGCGGTGTCCGGCTCGCAGGCTCTGGACGAGTCACTGGCCCAGCAGGTGCAGGTGGAGGAGATATCCACCCAGCCGTCGGAGTCAGGCTGCCCGGACTGGGAGGACAATGGCCAGGAGGAGGGCGCCGACGGCAACCTGGACCTGCTGTTGGACGTGCCCCTGCGGGTGACCGTCGAGCTGGGGCGCGCCGAGATGCCCATCCGGGAGGTTCTGGCTCTGAGGCCGGGCTCCGTGGTGGAGCTCAGCAAGGTGGCGGGCGAGGCGGTGGATATCCTGGTCAACGGCAAGCTGATCGCCCATGGCGAGGTGGTGGTCATCGACGACATGTTCGGCGTGCGCGTGACGGACATCATCCCGCCGTCGGCGCGCGTGCGATCTCTGAGTTAGGCGCGGAGACGAGAGGATGCGTGCGACGCGTGTGGGGCGGTGGTGGCTGATCGGGCTGTTGTGCCTGGCCGTGTGGGGGACGTCCGGGGCGGTGACGGGGTGGGCCCAGGAGCCCTCGACGGACCTGGCGCGCCCCGCCGCGGAGACGGAGCCTTTTATCCGGGATTACGAGGACCTGATGCCGGCGGTGCCGGCCGAGCCGGAGCCGATGGGATGGCGTACCGGGCTGGGCGTGGTGGGCAGCCTGGGCCTGGTGATCCTGGTCGCCTACGGGAGCATCTGGGGGATGAAGCGGTTCCTGATGTCCCGGGAGGGCCCGGGGGGGACGACGGCGCTGATCCGGGTGCGGGAGCGGGTGAATCTGTCCCCCAATCGCGTGCTCTACCTAGTCGAGGTTGGGGACCGGGTGCTCCTGCTGGGGGGCACGGATCAACAGATCACCACGCTGGCGGATTTGGAGGCGGAGGCCCTCGAGGAGGGGGAGTCGTTTGCCGAACGGCTGGCCCAGGCGACCGATGGGGAGCTGACGCCGGTGATGGCGTGGCGGGATAACGTGGAGACGGCGTTGGAAGGGCTGCGATCCGCGATCGGGCGGTTGCGAGATCTGGATCGGGCGGAGGAGCTATGAGTCGGCGAACGGGTCGCCATCTGCTGCTGATCGTGGTCGCGTTGTCCGTCCTCGTGTTGGCCGGATGCACGGTCCAGTCGAGCGGCGGGGAGACGCCGGAGGTCGATCTGCGCGTCGGGATGCCCGGCGACGCGCAGCAGATGACGGTGGAGCTCCAGCTCCTGATCATGCTCACCACCCTGGCGTTCATCCCGTTCCTCCTGATCGTCACGACGGCCTTCATCCGCATCACCGTGGTCCTGTCCATCTTGCGGAGCGCGATCGGGCTGCCCCAGCTGCCGCCCAATCAGCTCATCATCTCGCTCTCTTTGTTCCTCACCTTCTTCGTCATGGGGCCGGTGTGGGATCAGGTGAACCAGGATGCGATCCAGCCCTTCCTGGCGGGGACGATCTCACAGGAGGAGGCGCTGGATCGAGGGTTGCGGCCCTTGCGGGAGTTCATGCTGCGGCAGGTGCGTGAGGAGGACATGGCGTTGTTCATCCGGCTGGCCGGCCTTCCTCGCCCGCGCACCCCGGACGATGTGCCGACGCGGGCGTTGATCCCGGCCTTCGTGATCAGCGAGCTCAAAACGGCCTTCCAGATGGCCTTCGTCATCTATGTGCCCTTCCTGGTGGTGGACATGGTGGTGTCCAGCGCCCTGCTGTCCATGGGGATGATGATGTTGCCGCCCACCGTGGTCTCCCTACCGTTCAAGCTTTTGCTCTTCGTGTTGGTGGACGGATGGCATCTGGTGGCGCGCTCGCTGGTCCTGAGCTTTCAGGTGTGATGGTGGGGATCGGAGGGTAGGATGACGGACGCGAT
This sequence comes from Chloroflexota bacterium, assembly GCA_013152435.1. Taxonomy (NCBI): domain Bacteria; kingdom Bacillati; phylum Chloroflexota; species Chloroflexota bacterium. The sequence continues at coordinate 130,707 of JAADGJ010000076.1, forward strand.
GGTGATGGAGCTGGGGCGTCATACGTTGATCATCACGCTGAAGCTGGCGTTGCCGCTGTTGCTCACCAGCCTGGTGGTGGGAGTGCTCGTGAGCCTGATCCAGGCGGTGACCCAGATCCACGAGGTCACCCTGACCTTCGTCCCGAAGATCCTGGCCTTCTTCCTCGTCCTGGCGTTGCTGGGCTCCTGGATGCTGCAGAACCTGTTGCAGTACGCGGCCAACCTGTTTAACAGTCTGCCGAATTTCGTGCGCTGAGGGGATCGGATGGAGCTCACGATTGCGGGAGGTTTGCTGGAATATGCGGCGCTGGTGTTCGTGCGGCTGCTGTCCGTCTTCTCCACGGCGCCGATCTTCGGACATCGGAGCGTCCCCGCGCCGGTCAGGATCGGGCTGGCGATGGGGATGACCCTAACGCTCCTGATGGCCGTCCAGCAGCCGTTCACCCCGTTCGCCGACGGGTGGGACTTCCTGCTGGCGTTGGGCGGCGAAGTGGTGATCGGGCTCTTGATCGGCTTCGTCAGCATGCTGATCTTCTACACGTTGGAGATGGCGGGGGGGATCATCGGCGCGGGGATGGGGCTGCAATTCGCCGCTTCCATCAGCCCGGTGCTGCCGAGCCAGGGGGGGATGGTTCAGCAGTTCTACGTCCTGTTCTCCATCCTTCTCTTCCTGGCGATAAACGGGCATCATGCCTTCCTCCTGGCCCTCGGCCGCACGCTGGAGGTGCTGCCACCCGGGGCGTTCCCCCAGGGCGATCTCGCCATGGAGCACCTGATCCGTATGAGCTCAGCGATCTTTCTCAGCGCGATGCAGATCGCATTGCCCGTGCTGGCGTCCCTGATGCTTACGGACATCGCGCTGGCTTTGATGAACCGGGTGCTGCCGCGAGTCCCCGTTTTCATCGTGGGGATGCCCTTGAAGATGGGGGTGGGCCTGGTGGTGTTGATCGCGACGCTGCCCGTGATGGCGCCCGTGATCCTGCGTGTGCTGGATCAGATGGCCCGGAACGTGCTGCTGATCGTTCAGTAGTCGGCGGGGAGGAAGGTTCGTGGCGGAGCGCACGGAAAAACCCACACCTCGTCATCTGGCACGGCTGCGGAGGCGGGGACAGGTTCCCAAGAGCGCCGAACTGAGCAGCGCGATCGGGCTGATGGTCGGCATCTACCTGCTCCGCTCGCGCGGCGCCGAGCTTATTCGGGCGCTGGAGCAGCTGATGCGAGACATGTTCCTGGCGCTGGCCACACAGGATCTGACGCCTGCCACGGTCCAGGCGCGTGGCTCGAAACTGGCCCTGTGGGCCATGACGTTGATGGCGCCGCTGGTCCTGGGGGCGATGGTGACGGGGGTTTTCGCCACCGTGGTGCAGACCAGAGGACTCGTCGCCCCCGCGTTGCTGAAGCCCACCTTCAGCCGGATCAACCCGGTGAACAACCTCCGGCAGCTGCTCTCCCGCCGGGGCCTGGTGGAACTGCTCAAGGACATCGGCAAGATCGCTGTGCTCGGCTTCGTCGTGTTCCAGGCCCTCTCGGGGCAGATCATGGGCATCGCGGCCGCCTCAACGATAGGGGTCTCGGCGGGTGTGCAGCTGCTGGGCGGCGCCGTGTACAAGATGGCCGTCCGGGTCTCGTGGCTGTTCCTGGTGCTGGCCATCATCGATTACATCTATCAGCGGCGGCAGTTCCAACAGAGCAGCCGCATGACCAAAGAGGAAGTGAAGGAGGAGATGCGCAGCGCGGAGGGGTCTCCTCTGACCAAAGGGCGGCTGCGTCGAGAGCAACGGAAGTGGGCGCTGCAACGCATGATGCAGCAGGTGCCCAAGGCGGATGTGGTGGTGACCAACCCGACCCATCTGGCCATCGCGTTGCAATACGATGGGCGTACCATGCTGGCGCCCACGGTGGTGGCCAAGGGCAAGGGATTCATCGCATCCCAGATCGTCAAGATCGCGCGTCAGCATCGCGTGCCCATCGTGGAGAATCGTCCGTTGGCGCACGCGTTGATCCGGCTGGAGATCGGCACGCAGATCCCGCCGGAGCTGTACCAGGCCGTGGCCGAGGTGTTGGCCTTCGTGTACCGGCTGCGTCGGGCTCGAATCGCATGACGAGGATGGTGAGGAACGATGCTAGGCTCTAGCGCGGATATGCTTCAGACACGGACCTTCAGCCGAATTTTGCAGCAGAGTGACATCGTCCTGGCGGTGGCCGTCGTGGCCATCGTGGCCATGATGGTGATCCCGCTGCCGCCGGTCGTGCTCGACCTGCTGCTCACGTTGAATATGAGCGTCTCCATCACCATCTTGCTGATCACCATGTATGTGCGGGAGCCGTTGCAGTTCAGCGTGTTCCCTTCCCTGTTGCTGATCGTGACGCTCTTCCGGCTGGCGTTGAACGTCTCCGCCTCCCGACTGATCCTCCTGCACGGGTATGCCGGGGAGGTGATCCAGGCCTTCGGGAATTTCGTCGTCGGCGGGAATTACGTCGTCGGCATCGTCGTGTTCCTCCTGCTCATGATCATCCAGTTCTCCGTGATCACCAACGGCGCCGGCCGCGTTGCCGAGGTGGCCGCCCGTTTCACCCTGGACGCCATGCCCGGCAAGCAGATGAGCATCGACGCGGACATGAACGCCGGCCTGATCAACGAGGAGGAGGCGCGTCGGAGGCGGCACCTGATCGAGCTGGAGGCGGATTTCTACGGCGCGATGGATGGCGCCAGCAAGTTCGTCAAGGGGGACGCCGTCGCCGCGGTGGCGATCATCCTGGTCAACATCCTGGGCGGTTTTGCCATCGGCATCTTGCAGCAGGGCATGCCCCTGACCGAGGCGCTGAAGACGTATACCCTGCTGACCGTCGGCGATGGGTTGGTGTCCCAGATCCCCGCCCTGCTGGTGTCCACGGCGACGGGCATCATCGTGACCCGCGCCGCCTCCGAGAGCAATATGGGGCAGGATGTGCTCCGTCAGACGGTGGCCAACCCGCGTGCGCTCATGATCGTCTCCGGCATGTTGCTGCTTTTCGGCCTGGTGCCGGGGCTGCCCAAGTTGCCCTTCTTCTTCCTGGGGGCCGTGGTCGGCGGCGCGGGCTATCTGCTGGATCAGTCGGCGAAGGAGGCCCCTCCGGAGCAGGCGGAGGAGGCGCCTCCGAAGCCCGCCGAGGAAACGGAGGATATGACGGCGTTGCTCCAGGTGGATCCGTTGGAGCTTGAGCTGGGGTATGGCCTGATCCCGCTGGTGGACGAGGGACAGGGCGGCAACCTGTTGCAGCGCATCAGCGCGATCCGCCGCCAACTCGCCCTGGAGATGGGGTTTGTGCTGCCCAAGGTGCGGATCCGTGACAACCTGACGCTGCCCCCGAACGTGTACGTCATCAAGGTGCGTGGTGAGGAGGTAGCTCGCGGTGAGGCGATGCCGCATCACTTCCTGGCCCTGGCGCCGGGTGGCGACGCGGCTCAGCAGGGTGGGCTGATCGAGGCGTTGGGCGAGGTCGAGGGGATGCCCGCCAAGGAGCCGGTATTCGGCATGCCCGCCCTTTGGATTGATCAGCAGACGAAGGAGAAGGCGGAGGTCCTGGGATACACGGTGGTGGATGCCAGCTCGGTGGTGACGACGCACCTGACCGAGGTGGCGAAGGCGCATGCCGCCGAGCTGCTGAGCCGCCAGGAGGTGCAGAAGCTGATCGAGGGGCTGCGGGATCGCTATCCGGCCGTGGTGGACGAGGCGCTGAGCGATCGGGTCGGCGTGGGGCTCATCCAGAAGGTACTCCAGAACCTGCTCGACGAGCGTGTGCCCATTCGCGACCTGGTGGCCATCATCGAGGTCGTGCTGGACCACGCGCAGGAGACCCGGGACCCGGACACGCTGAGCGAATACGCCCGGCTCGTCCTCAGCCGCAGCATCACGAACCAGCTCAAGGCCCCCGATGGCGCGCTGCACGTGCTCACGTTGGGGCCGTCCGTGGAGTCGCGTCTGATCGAGGGGCTCCAGTCCACGGATTGGGGCACCACCATCGCGCTGGAGCCGGAATGGGCGCAGAAGCTGGTCCAAAAGGTCGCCGCTCAGATGGAACAGATGGCGGCCAGGGGGTTCCAGCCCGTTCTGCTGTGCTCCAGCCGGCTGCGGCTGCCGCTGTATCGATTCTTGCACCGGGCGCTGCCCACGCTGACCGTGCTGTCGTATAACGAGGTGAGCTCCGGCGTGGAAGTGTACACCGAGGGTATGGTCGAGATCGAAGAGGGCGACGATGACCATGCGAGTTGAGCGATTCCAGGCGCAGGATATGACCCAGGCGCTGGCGATGATCAAGGCGCGCCTGGGGCCTCATGCGGTGATCCTTCACTCTCGGCGAATTCGCAAGGGGCTGTTGCGACGCTCCGTGTTCGAGGTGATCGCGGCCGTGGACGAGCAGGAGCCGCCCGCCTCGCCGCCTCCTGCGGCTGTGGCGCAGCCGCCTAAGGAGCTCCTGGCGATGCGGGAGGACCTGGCCGCCTTGCAGGAGGCCGTGACCCGGCTGACCTGGGAGGTGCGGGGTGCCCGCCTGCCCGCCGTGGCGCCGGGTTTGCAGATGATCTATTCGCATCTCGTGGCACAGGGGGTGTCCGCGGAGCTGGCCTCCGATTGCGTCATGGCGGCGGCGGAGGAGTTGAGCCCCAACGCGGCCAATGATCTGGACACGGCCCGGGCCAGTGTGGCCCGTCACCTGCAGGGCAAGATCCGGACCTGCACGCCCACCGTCGGCGATCGGCCGGGCAGAGTGATCTTCCTGGTCGGGCCTACGGGAGTGGGGAAGACGACCACGCTGGCCAAGCTGGCCGGCCGCTGGACGCGAGAATGGCACCGGTCGGCCGTGTTGGTCAGCATCGATACCTATCGGGCGGGCGCGATGCCCCAATTGCAGGCCTATGGGGAGGTGCTGGGCGTCCCGGTGGAGGCGGCCTACACGCCGGAAGAGTTCGCCGCGCTGGTGCGGGCCTATGGCGATCGGGATCTGATCTTCGTGGACACGGCGGGGCGTCATCAGCAGGATCAGGCCTACCTGGATGAGCTGGGCACCTTTGTGGCCGCGGTGGACTCCTGCGAGGTCTACCTGGCCATCGCCGGTCCCACCTCCTACGCGGACATGGAGGGGATCGTCCGCCGCTTTGAGGCGCTTCCGTTGACCGGAATGGTCTTGACGAAGGCGGATGAGACAAGACGCCTTGGGGCGGCCGTCAGCCTTTCTCTCCAGGAGGATCTGCCCCTGGCGTACGTCACCACGGGGCAGCGGATCCCAGAGGATGTGGAGATCGCCTCAGCCCAGGATCTGGCGCGGTGGATCGTCTACGGGACGCGGGAGGGGGCAACGGATTCGGGGGATGGAGCACACCCGGTGAGTCACCAGGCGTCCGCCTCCCTGCCTGTCACGGAGACGTCGTTATGAGTTGCGATGGAACGGACCCGTCCTCTGGGCGGGTCGCTGGTCCGATAACCAGGGAATCCGAAGCATCCACGACGAAGGAGAGGCGCTTATGGGGATGTCACCAACGGTCATGAGAGCTGTGTACCTGATGAGTCTGGCGTTGGCCCTGCTGGTGGCCCTGACCAGCTTCATGTCGGGCGCCAGCTTTGAGGCGATGGTGAGCCGGAGCATGATCGCTTTGGCCGGCTTCGCCCTTCTCGGCCTGATGGCCATCTTGACGCTGACTCCCGACTCCTCCCCGGTTCGGATCGAGGAGGAAAAGCCCGAGGAGAAGTCCGATGGCGTGGGGACGGAGGGTGGCGAGGAGGTCGCCGACGCGGCGTAGAGATGCCTTCTGACGTGGGAGGGGGCTTCTCCGGCGCGATCGGGATCACTCGGCCTCCGTCCGCTGCTGGCCGTCCTGGCCCGTTGGATGGCGTGGTGTAAGCGGAGAAGGCGGGCGTCCGATCCCCGCCGCACTTACGGACGAGTGTAGGGGAACCATTGGTGGAGAACACGCGACGTTCACGTCGTTCCAGGGCATCCAACCACAAGGAGGATGCGCGCCTGGAAAAGCTCTGGGCGGAATACAAGGCCACTGGCGATCCGGCGGCGCGAGAGGCGCTCATCCTGGCCTACGCTCCGCTGGTTCGACGCGTCGTCGCGCGCATGGGGGTACAGCCCTCCGGTAGCATTGACGAAGAGGACTTGATCGGGTATGGAGTAGTAGGACTCATTGAGGCGGTGGAGCGCTTCGACCCGGAGTTGGGGAACCGGTTTGAGACCTTCGCCGTCAGCCGCATCCGGGGGAGCATCCTGGACGCTCTACGCTCGCTGGATCCGTTACCCCGCAGCGCCCGCCAGCGGGTGCACACCGTGCGAAGAGCTATCGGTGACTTGCAACAGCGCCTGGGGAGGATGCCGACGGATGAGGAGATCCTCTCGTATACGGGCATGGAGCAGGAGACGTACGAGCAGGCGCTGCTGGAGGCCGGATTCGCTATCCTCTCGCTGGATGCCCCTCTGGCCCCCTCGCAAGACGGTCAGACGACCTTCCTGGGGGATATGCTGAACGATCCGAACGGGGTGGAGCTGTCGACCGGCCTGGAGGAGGAGGAGCTGCGGGTGGAGCTGCAGGAGGCGCTGAGACGCCTTCCCCAACGTGAGCAGATCCTGCTCTCCCTGTATTACTATGAGGGGCTCACCATGAGGGAGATCGGCGAGGTACTGGGGCTTTCTCAGGCCCGGGTATGTCAGCTTCACGCGAAGGCGATCCTATCGCTGCGGGCCAGCCTGGGGGTCGAATCCCCGCCCAGGAGAGGCGCGAGGAGACGGATGTATGCATGAGGTGATCGCGGTCGTAGCCCTGGTAGTGGCTGTATGCGCCATGGTCATGGCGTGGAGGGCCTCGCGTCTGGCGGCCTCCGCTTCCTCCATCGAGGAGTGGGAGCGGGCAATGGCGAGGCTGTCCGAGGACCTCCTGCTGACGGCCGAGCAGGTGAGCGCTCATTTGGATCATCAGAGTGATGAACTGGAGGCGTTGCTGGATCGCGCCGAGCGCATGCGCGATGCGCTCCGCGCGCTTTCAGAGGATCGGATAGAGGAGCCGGTGCTGGACGAGGTACAGATCAGCCCGGAGGCGATGAAGCTGGAGACGGCCGAGGAGCCTCACGCTCCCCCCTCGATGGATCAGCGGATCCGTGAGATGCTGGCGCAGGGGAAGAGCGTGCGTGACATCGCCCGTCAAATGCAGGTGGCGCAGGAGGAGGTGGCGCTGCGACTGAAAATATCGGCACAGGAGGCATGATGATGGATTTAAACTCCTTCCCTCAGTGGGCTTGCCCTGAGGATCGCCCTTATCCCGGGCAGGATGTGGAGGATTGCTCCGGGCTTCGTTGTGTCCGGTTTGCCATAGTGATGGGGGTGCTGGCGGCCGTGCTGTTGCTCTCCATTGCCGTCCGAGAGGTGGAGGCGAACGGCGCTCCTGTGGATATCTTCCTGGACTTCATCCCCGGGATGTCCACCTGGGGGCCGGCGACGGCTACAGGCCATGCGGTGGTGTCCGTGGGCGAGGGGGAGGTGCGCCTGGAGATCCAGGGACTTCCTCGCCTGAAGGGGGAGATCTACCAGGTCTGGCTCCAGCGTGCGGATACCGGCGAGATGATCCCCGTGGGCACGTTTAACAGCGATGAGCAGGGGAATGGCCGGTTGCACGTGTTGCTGGATGACCTGCCGTACACCACCTATCGCATGATGCTCATCTCCGTGGAGCCAGGGCCTGATCCCAGCGAGGAGCCCAGCGATCGTTGGGCTCTGGTGGGGCGGTTCCCTAACACGGCCGTCGTGCCCGAGGCGTTGTTGAAGCAGGAGACCTCGGCCGAGGGCTCCTCGGACATCCCGCGGCCGGAGTTCCTTCCCGTGACCGGAGGGGAGACGGGCGGGCGCTCGATCTCACGAGATGTGATCGTGGGAGCTGCGGTGGTGTTCGGCATACTGATCTTCGTACTGTGGGGCGGACGGCAGGAGGAGACTCGATGAACCGAGGGATCTATTCGGTTGCCACGAGCATGAAGACCCTGTTGGAGCTGCAGTCGGTGCTCGCGAACAACCTGGCTAACGTCAATACCCCTGCCTTCAAACAGGAGATTCCGGTGCTCAGCCCGGCTGGGGACGTGCCGCTCGCCCAATGGGATGCGAACCGGGGCGCTGTGGCGGAGGTGGGGGCGCTTGGCATGGGCGTGTATCAGGGGGAACATCGGATCGATCTGTCCCAGGGGCCGTTGGAGGCCACCGATGATCCCCTGGCGCTGGCGATCAGTGGGGATGCCTTCTTCGTCGTGCAGACGCCGGAAGGGGAGCGATACACTCGCAATGGGAGTTTTGGCCGGGACGCGGCCGGTTATCTGGTGACTCATCATGGTTATCGAGTACTGGGCGAGGATGGGGCGATTCAGCTGCCCGATGGCGACGTCTCGATCGATCCCAACGGCGTGATCTGGGCGGGGGAAACGCGCGTGGCCCGGCTGGCCCTGGTGCGCTTCGCGGACCCGACGGCGTTGCAGCGCGTGGGCCAGGGCCTGTTCGCGGGGCAAAACCCCCAGCCCGTCCCGGAAGGGCAGGTGACCATTCAGCAAGGGTATCTGGAGCGTGCCAATGTGGATGTGTCTTCTGCCCTGATCACGATGATGACGGCGCTCAAGACGTATGAATCGAACCAGAAGCTGCTCAAGGTGCAGGATGAGACGATGAAGCGTCTGTTGGATCTTGGGCGGGTGTGATGGAGGGATAGGAGATGGATGCGACGCTGAGCTCGCTTTTGCGAATTGTAGCCAGTGGAATACGCGCTCGCGAGCAGGAGATCGACCTGATCAGCCACAATATCGCCAACCTGCAAACGACCGGCTACAAGCGCTTTCAGGCGATCACGGAAAGTGTGGCGCTCCCGTTGCCCAAAGAGGGAGGCGAGGGATGGGAGTGGCAGCCTGAGGGGACCCGCCTGGCGGCCACGCGTCGCGTCGTCCTGCAGGGCGCCATCGAGCCCACGGAGCGGGCCTGGGATCTGGCATTGGATGGCCCTGGGTACTTTCAGGTACAGCTGTCGGATGGGACGATCGCGTACACTCGGGATGGGGCGTTTCGCCTGGATGCCGAGGGGCGATTAGTCACCGCGGATGGCAAGCTGGTACTGCCGCCCATCACCATCCCCGCCGATGCCCGTGAGGTCTACGTCGATCGCGACGGCGCCGTTCTGGTGCAGGTGAACGGGCAGGTGCAGCAGGTGGGCGCGATTCAGATCGCCCGATTCTCCAATCCCGCGGGGTTGCAGGCGATTGGGGGGAGTTACTACATCGCGACGGCGGCCTCCGGCCCCGCCCAGGTGGCCCAGGCGGGCTCTCCCGGATATGCAGAGATCGTCTCCCGGGCGCTGGAGACATCCAACGTGGACCTGTCCACCGAGATGGTCTCCCTGCTCATCACCCAGCGGGCTTACGGGGTCTCCCTCCGCGCGCTGCAGATGGTGAATCGCATGTATGAATTGGCGGTAGAGATACAGGCCTGAAAGAATCCGTGAGATCGGGGGAAATTGGATTTAACGAGAGGCCGTTTTCTGCCGATAAATATTATAGGACGACTGTATACTCCGGAAGGCGAACGCAGCACATGGAAGGAGTAAGGGGGCGATGATCATTCCGGATAAGATCCCTTCTGAGATCTCACGGGCTTATCAATCCCAGCTCCCTCAGGTCGATGAGAGACTGGTGCAGGGGGCGCGTCAAACTGAGCAGGTGCAACGGGACGAGGTCACTTTCTCGGCGGAGGCACATGTTTTGCAGAAGGCGAAGACCGCCGCGATGGAGGCACCGGAGGTCCGTACCGACCGGGTGAACGAGCTCAAGCGGATGATTGAGGAGGGTACCTACCAGGTGCCTGTGGAGTCCCTGGTAGATCGGCTGCTCAAGGGGGGATATCCGGAGAATTACACGGAGTAAGGGGCCGTGGTGCCGAATCCCTCTCTATCCCCGGCTGGGGCGGATATGGAAAACCGCCTGTTGGACGTACTGAGGCAGGAAGCGGCCGCGTGCGCTTCTTTGTTGGTGAGCGCGCGGGAGATCCAGAGAGCTCTGCTGGCGGCGGATTCGCAGGAGGTGGAGCGGGCCAGCCAGCGGCAGCTGAAGATGTTGGCCACATTGCATCGTATTGAGCTCGCTCGAAGGGCTCTCCTGGTGGCCTGGGCGGATCGCCATGGGATGATGGCCTCAACGGTGACGGTGGCCGATGTGGCGAATCGGATGGACTCCGATCTTGGGAAGGAACTGATGCGCCAGGCGCGAGTGGTCGCCGATCGCCTGGCGGAGCTGTATCTGGTCAACCAGTGCAATAAATCCGTGGTGAACGTGGAGTTGGGATTGCGGCGGGCGCTGTGGCAGTATTTGGTGGGGGAGGAGACGGCGTTGGTGTACGGCCCCAGGGGGCCAGGTGGTGGCCGGAAGGGCGGTCGATTGGTGGAGCGTCAAGCTTGATGGCGGCCGAAATGGTGACGTGGGTCGGGGGGAGACGGTAACCTATGGTGTCATCATTCTTTGGCCTGCAGATCGGTCTCAGTGCTCTTCGAGCGCATCGACGCTCGATGGAGACCATTACCCATAACATCGCCAATGTGAACACGGAGGGATACTCTCGGCAGGAGGTATCCCTGGCTTCGCGTTGGCTGCCGATAAATCAGCGTCCGGGAGGGGGATTCCTGGGCGCCGGCGTAAACGTCGTGGACGTGCGCCGATATACCTCTCGTTTCCTGGCGGAGCAGATACGGCGTGAGGATGGGGAGAAGGCGCGTTGGGAGGTGTTGGGAGATGCTCTCCGCCGGGTGCAGGTGATCCTGAACGAGCCGTCCGAGGAGGGGCTGGGGGCGGCGCTGGATCAATTTTGGAGTGCGTGGCGGAATGTGGGCGCGGATCCTACCAGCTTTGCCATGCGAGCGCATCTACGGGAGATCGCGGAGGAGCTGGCCAATCTGATCCGGCAGAAGTACCAGGAGCTGTTGGCGCTGCGCGAGGAGCTTGCCGAGCGGATTCGCGACGCCATCCGGCAGGTCAATGATCTCTCCTCTCGCATCGCGGATGTGGATCGTCAGATCCGACAGGCGGGGAGCGCCGCCGGGACCCCCAATGATCTCCTGGACGAGCGGGATCGGCTGCTGGCGGAGCTGGGACGGGTGATTAAGATCTCGACGACGATTCGCGAGGACGGCGGGGTCACGGTGAACGTGGGGGGGCATCTCCTGATCAGCAAGCGGGGTGCCCATGAGATCTCGGAGAGCACCGAGCCGACGTGGGCCGAGGACGGAACCCCGGTGCAGGTGCTGGGGGGGGAGCTGGCCGGTCTGCTGCAGGCTCGGGAGGAGGAGGTCCCCTCCTACATCGATCGACTGAATGAGCTGGCCGGCACCCTGATCTCCAGCGTGAACAGCGTGCATCGGAACGGATATGGCCTCAATAACGCGACCAACCTGGACTTCTTCCAGGGCACGGATGCCAGCGATATCGCCGTGGCCGAGCCTATCCGGGAGGATCTGGACAACATCGCGGCGGCGTCCGAGCCTGATGCGCCCGGGGATGGCAGCCACGCGCTGGATATCGCGGCGCTGGCCGATCAGCCGTTGATGCCCCAGGGCACGACGCCCGGGTCGTTCTACAACACCATGATCTCCCTGCTGGGGGTCGAGGTGCAGCACGCGGACGCCGTCGCTCGCAATCAGACCGTGCTCCTGCAGCACCTGGGTGAGCGGATGGACAGCATCGCCGGCGTCTCGCTGGATGAGGAGACCCTCAAGCTGGTGTCGTCGCAGAAGGCCTATGAGGCCGCGGCTCGCGTGATCACGGCTATGGATGAGATGCTGGATCGGCTGATCAACAACACCGGATTGGTAGGTCGGTAAGCGGAGTGAGAGATGCGGATTACACAACGTCGCCTCATAGAGGAAGCCAATCAGAACATCTCGGATCATTTGAGCCGGCTGCAGCGCTTGCAGTCCGTGGTGGCATCGGGAAAGCGGATTCAGAAGCCGGAGGATGACCCCATAGGCGTGGAGCGGGCGCTGGAGATTCGGTCCCATCTGCGGGGGCTGGAGACGACCTTGCGTAACCTGGGGCTGACGACGGACTGGCTTGGGGCTACGGATAAGGCGTTGCGGGATTTGGGCGATGTGGTGAAGCGAGCGCATGCGCTCGCCCTGCGGGCCGTGAACGAGGCGAATCAGTCTCCAGAGGCGTTCCAGGGGTGGATCGTAGAGGTGGACGCCATGCTGCGGCAGGCGGTGCAGATCGGGAATTCGAGCCATCGCGGCCTGTATCTCTTCTCCGGCCGCAGGGTGAATACCGCGCCGTTTGAGCTGGTCTCCACGCCTACCCCGCAAGTGATCTATCACGGGGATGGAGGAGCCCTGGAGCATGAGTTGGAGGAGGGGCTGCGGATCCAGATCAACGTTCCTGGGGACCATCCGCTCTTTCAGCAGGTATTTGACTCGTTGACCGGCCTGCGCTCCGCTCTGGAGGCGCAGGATACGGATGGGATCCGCAGCTCGATCGAGGACATCGAGCAGGCCCTGGATACCACGTTGGAGGCGCTGGCCGTGATTGGATCCCGGGCCGATCGGGTCGACGCGACCGAGTCCCGCCTCCGGGAGTGGGAGCTGGATCTCCGTCAGCTCCTGAGCGATGTGGAAGATGCGGACATGGCGGAGGCGGTGTTGAACCTGAACGTGGAGGACCAGGCCTATCGGGCCCTGTTGGCCGCCAGCGCCCGGCTGGTCGGCCCCTCCCTGGTTGATTATCTCCGATAAGCTCTCCGGCCGTGATCGTGGCGCGGGGAGCCGATGCGGTGGACATGCGGGCCGGATCACCCGGCCCGTTTTCTTTTGGGGCTCAGAGCGGGTAGGACTCCCTGTCTGGTGTTGGTGGCCCACAGGAGGCCATTCCCGTGGGCGGGGGCGATTCATGAATCTCCCCTGCCCCGGCAACCCCATGAGGGAGACTGCCTCAAAGCGCACCTGAAAATTTGCGGTACGGGAATCCCGCTTTTCCGGCCTGCACCTCTCTGCCCCATTCGCATCAACGGAACAGCATGGGCGAGGCCCCCGCCTGTCGCTTTCTTCCTCCACGGGCGGTCGCACCTGAAAGGGGAGGTGCGGAGGGGAAGCCCCTCCGCAGAAAAACGCTTTCTCTCGCCTTTTCCCTGCCTGGTTGGGGCTTTGGCCGGTGGCCTCGGCCCCACGGGGCAGCGGCCTGCACCTCTTTGCCCCTTCCGCTGTGTGGTGTGAGGACAGAAAGAAGCCGGGCGTCTTTGCCCGGCTTGAAGCGATTGGAGGCCGTCTTCCTATGCGTTAGGATCCGGTGTGGGATCCTCTTGGGGTGGTTCATCCGCAGCGGGCTGGCGGGGCGGTAGCAGATCGGCCTCAGAGGATTCCGATCGAAGGATCCGCTCCACCTCCGACCGAGGGATTCGCAGCCTCTTACCGGATGGAAGCCGACCTGCCCGGATATATCCCTTCTTGATGTACCGTCTTACGGTGCCCGGGCTGACCCCAAGATAGCGAGCGGCCTCCCTCACGCTGATCCACTCCTCGAGAGGGGGCTCTTCTTCCCCGTCGCTATGCGAGTCCCCATCTTTTCCCAGCTCGACGACGGTGGTGACGACGCCCAGGTCTTGGATCTGTTGTGCCAGACGATCGAGGGAGATGGGGATCTCCGCGATCTGGGCGTGCAGGTCCCGTACCTGCAAGAAGAGCTCCGTTTGGGCGGCGTCGAGTTCCTCTACGCGGCTGCTGACCTCGGCGATCTCCCGCTCGATGCGTGCGATGGCGTCCTCCTGCCCCCTTCCCGTGACGGGCTCCTGGTGGTTTGGGGTGGGAGCGGGCTCGACGACGCCTGGACCTAGGTACAGCAGACGCCAATGCCGACCGCTGACGGGCCATCGGGCCAGCGTCTTCAAGAGGTAGATTTTCTTCCCATTGGCTCGATCGGTGCTCGGCATGGCCTGACTCCGAGATGTCGTTCGATCGCCTGACGCAGACGCTATTCCGTGACCGGCTTGGCGATGACGATCACGCGATAGGTGTTTCCATCCGGAGGCCAGCATGTGACCAGGGTCAAGCGTTCGTCCCGCGTCGGGGCGATCCAGCGTGCGTTCTGGCGCCGCTGCTCCAGCGGCGCGCCGGCCTCCTTCACCAGGAACTTGTCCACCACCCGGTACTGATAGGGCCGGTCGTCCGCGTATAGGATCACGAGATCCCCCGGCTTGAGGGCGATCAGGTGTTCAAAGACCTTTCCTTCGATATTGTGATGTCCTGAGATTACCGTGTTTCCCACGTGGCCGGGCAGAGCGGAGTCCTGATGAAATCCGGCCGCGTAGGAGGCTGTCTGCCACTCTGAGAACCAACGTCCGTCTCGCTCCTGGGCGGACCACCCCACGGTCACCACCGGCGCGTCCAGATCGATGCTGGGAGCGACGATCCGGGTGGGTGGCGACTGCGCTGGGATCCTGGGTTGTGGCCGTGTAGGCTCGGGTGTAGGCGTGGATGGCACGGCCGTGGGCTCCTCGTCCGCGACGGTGGCTTCCGGCGTGGGCGCGCCATCCGGAAGTGCGGGCACGGCTTCGCCTGCATCCGTCACGGTGGGGTCGTCCGCTGACGGGCCGATGACCACGGCCAGGTGGATGCCGCTGCATCCCACGAGCCAGAGGATCATCAGGCCCAACGTGAGGGCTAGTATGGTCTTGCCCTGGAAGCGATGCTGTCGTCCGTACGGTGTTGGAAGCGATGATGGCGACATATCCCTCACCCTTATGCCCGGCTCTCGTGCCACCGTTGCACATGGACGCCGGGGAGACGGCCTGTGTCCCATCAACTGAGAGCGTGTCTGAAAATTTACCGGCCAGGTGTCTGAGGGTCTCCCTCAGCTATCAGCTCCACAGGGGGAGGTGTGGAAGGGACCTCCCCTCCACAGAAACCCCGCTTTCCGGCCTGCACCTGCCCTTCTCGGCCCTTCCCGAAGGACTCGGTCCGGGGCCGGACACGTCAAGAAGGACTTTTCCGGAGGGACGGAGCCCCTCCGGGCCTCCCCATAGCAGAAGCGGCGGCATTTCTCGGACACACTCTCAGGGATGCCCCCTCCTCGCGGCGTTGCGCCGCGAAGGAGGGGGCTCCAGGGGGCAGGCTCTCCCGGATTCCACGTCCTGTGCAGGGTGCCGCACGAGAGTTCGGATGTTTTTGTAAACTGCACGGTCCATCTGTCTCGGAGACCGGCGAGGCTTTCTCGCCGATCCTGGCGTGTTCTCCCCAGGCGGGTGGCGTGAAAGCTCCACCCGCGGCGGCTGTCAAGCTGTCATGGCCATCTCCGTCGGCTCGCGTGCCCTGGAGCCCTGGTGGGCCCTGAGGGACACGCTAAGCCAGACGGCTGAATGAGCCGAAGAGCATGGTGCCCAGCGTGAACTGGGTGGCGTTCGCCGCGTAGATCTGGTCAAACAGCGCCGTGTATTGTCTGCGGAGGGAGGCCTCCTGCAGCTCCATGCGCTCCTCCATCCGGTCCAGCGTCTCGTTGGTGTCCTCGATCTGGTTGTCGATGTTCTCAATCAGCCGATCCATCAGGCTGTCCACCGTCCGGGTGTACGGATCCAGCCGGCTGGAGAGCCGATCCATGAGCGCATCGAACAGGTTGGCCACCCCCTCGAAGTTGGAGGAGAGCGCCTCGTTGAGGGCGCCGCTGTCGCTGATGACCAGATGCAGGTTGTCGTCAAAGGTGATACCGATCTCGCTCAGCGAGGTGGGATCCCCGGCCGGCAGGGTATCTACCGAACGGATCAGATCTGTGATCAGGGAGAGGCGTAGCCGATAGAACGTGGGCTCATCGGCCAATCCGCCGCGGGTGTACGTGGTGCTCGACGTCGAGGTCGTATCGGTTTGCGTCTTCAGGTAGTCGATCAGGTCGTTGAATTTGGAGATGAAGTCGTTGATCGTGTTCGTGACGGTCTCCGTGTCGGCCGCGATGGTGAGATCGGCTGTGGCGTTCGTGCCCTCGTCGAGCAGGTTGAGCGTCACACCGCGGATGATGTCGGTGAGCCCCGTGTTGCTCTGACGGGTGATGCTGATCCCGTTCACCGTGAAGCTCGCGTCCACGGCCTGTTGCAGGGTGACCAGGAATCCGTCAGAGGTATCCACATCTCCTGTTCCGCCATCTCCCAGAATACCTAGCCCACTGCTCCCGGTCCCGGAGAGGACCGTTCCGGAGATATCGCTGGCTACGATCTGATGGCGCGTGCCCGTATTCGCAGCGGTCAGGACGAGGTGCCGATCCACGACGGTGGCCGTGACCTCGTTTCCCTCCGCGTAGGTGCCGTTGTTGATCGCGCTGGCGATGTCGACCAGCGTATCACTGGTGTCCACCGTGATGGTGGCGCCCTGCGCGTCGTAGCGGACGCTGGCTGCACCGTTCCCTCGCCATCCCTCCGTGAAGGTACCCGTGCCGAAGGTGATGGTCAGCCCACGCCCGGTATCGTAGGTCTGGCCGGCGACCGCGCTCAGGCTCTGCCAGCCGGACGTGAAGGTGGAAGCATCGTTGACGCTTGCGATGCTGACCGCCTGGCCGTCCTCATCGACCAGCCGAAACTCCCATGTGCCCGCGTTGTCGCGAACCTCCACATAGTATGTGCCGCTTCCGAGCTCTTTCTGTCCCGACGTGATGCTGGTCCCGACGCCGAAGTTGTCCACCGTGTTCGCGACGGTCACCAGATTGGACACGGCGCGATTCTGCAGCCCGCCGATGACGAAGGTGCCGGACAGTCCCAGCGCCTGATCGATGTAGAGCTGTTGCTCCGATCGAACCTGGTGTGCTCTGGCGAGCGTCTGGATGGAGATGCTGTACGTCCCCTCACTGGCGAGGGACGTGGCCGTCGCCGTGACGACGTCGGTATCGCTGCTGGTAGCGGTTTTGCTGCCGAAGACGGAGGAGGAACTGGCCGCCAGGCTGTCTACGACGTTGTCCAGGTCGTCCAATCGCGACTGGAGGCTTGTGTACAGAGAGCGAGTGGTGTTGAGCTGATCCAGTTGAGCTTCGATCAACTGGTAATTGCGCTGGTAGTAGGCCATAGCCTGGGTAACCAGCGCATCCAGATAGTCGGAACTTACGGTGGAGGCGGAAGACAGCCCCGAAATCAGGCTTACCATGGCGACCCTCCCACTCGAAGATGTTGCGTTGGCTGAGCGCACCCTCCTCTGGCCCTCCATGTGGGGCGGTTGCCGGGGTGCCCCAGGGCCGTCCTGTTACGCTCATGCCGTCCCATCGTCATGCGGTTCCCCTTCATGCCTTAATGGACATTGGTTTTCGGGGGCGATCCTTGCTCCACGAGGCACTGAATCCAGGCACTGGCAAGCTCTCGGAGCACCCTCGCTGCCTCATCGAACTGACCCTGTCGCGCCATATCGTTGCAGTACTGGTACAGGTAGTAGAGCTGCACGGCGATGTCGCCCTGGCTCATGTCCAACGCCTTGATCAGCGTGTTCACCGCCTGGGTGGTCTTGGCCAGATCGCGACGAGCACACCCCACCAGGGCGGCGTCATAGGCCATGAGCACCAGCTGCAACGGCGTGGCGGACATGATCTGACTCCTCTTGTAGTTGCGCAGTGCGATCTGTGGATTCATCTGTCCTCCCCCCTGGTCTCCAGGTTATGGAATGGCCGAGCTCAGGGTGGGGAACTCCCCACCCTGAGCCCGTGCCGGGATCATGAAGGCTATCCGGCTATCAGCTGTAGGACGGATTGTGGTGCCAGGTTCGCCTGAGCGAGCATGGCGATAGCCGTCTGTTGCAGGATCTGGTACTTGACGGAGTTCAACTGCTCCTGTGCCATATCCGCGTTCATGATTCGGTTGTAGGCCGCTTGTGTGTTGACCTTGCCGATGGCCAGCGTGTCCTCCTTGAAGGTCAGCCGGGCGACCATGGAGCCGATCTCGGACAGGGCGTTCGACACCGTCGAGATGGCGTCGTCCAGCGTGTCCATGTAGGCCCGGGCGCTGGCCGCCGTGCTCACGTCGTTGACGGTGTAGGTGCCGCCGCTGACGCTGGCCAGGTCTCCAAGGCCGTTGGTGCCGGTGCCCTGCACGTCGAACGCCTGGTTGAGCGACCACTCGGTGTAGTTGGAGGACACAGGGCCCGTCTGGAAGTCGAAGTCCGCGGTGCCGTCCAACAGGGCCTGGCCGTTCCACAGGGTTGTGCTGACGATGTCATCGATCTCCTGGGCGTACTGGGCCAGCTCGTTGGCGATGTCGCTGCGCTCGTCGCTACTCAGGGCGTCGTTCGCAGCCAGCTCCGCCTTGGCACGCATCTTGCCCAGGATCTCGTTGATCTTCTTCAGACCGCCCTCGGCCACCGCCAACAGGTTCTTGGCGTCGCCGATGTTGTCGATGGCCACCTGCATGCCGGTCGCCCGCACGTCCAGCTTGGTCGCCAGGGTCAGACCGGCCGGGTCATCCGCAGCCTCGTTGATGCGCTTACCCGTGGAGAGACGGGTCTGGGCCAGCGCCAGGTTCTTGTTCACCTCGCGCAGCGTGTTCAGAGCGTTCAGAGCGGCGATGTTTGTGTTGATCCGGGTGAAATCAATCGTTGCCATCTTACTTACCTCCTCTACCGTCCTATGGATCTCTCATTTCAGATCAGAGTTGAATTGCGAATCTTCGTTTTGGTCCAGGTTGTCAGCCTGTGGCGTTGCAAGGCGCCTTTGCGAGAATGCTCCGTCCCGAGACGTTCATGCGTATCGAGCGCTTGTGCACCTCCTTACCCAACCGGATTGCCAGTGCGCCTGGCTTATGGGTGTTTCTATCCCTCATATCGGCGGGGTGTGTCATCGGATTTGTAAACGTCCCGTAAGTTTCCTTTACAATTCGCTTTATGGATGCGGGGCGAGGCCGTATTGCGCATCGTCGTGGGCGGCGAGGGCTCTCAGCCTGCATGGACCTCTCCCGATCTTTTCCGCTGAGGGGCAGGTCGGGGATGGGAGAAATGCTTTCCCGGAGGGGCACGGCTTCTCAGGGGACCCGCCGTAGCCAGACCAAGGCGGTAGGGCACGGCAGCGTCGTGTCCATTCGCATCAACGGAAGGACTTTGCTCAGTCTTGCCTTGCCCGGCTGGGGCGGGAGCTCTGGCCTGTGGCCTAAGCTCCCGCCGGACAACAGTCCGGCGACACAGGGCGGACTGCTGTCCGCTTGGAGCATGTATGGGCAGGTGCAAAGACTCGAGACATGACCCTTCAAAGGGGCTGTGTCCCCCTGAGCCTCCCTGGGGATGTGGAAGCATGCCCCCCTGGGGCTTACGTTGATGCCAGTGGGACACGGCAGCGCGTGTCCTTGTTTCCGCCGAGAGAGATGCCATACCCCGGCATCGGACGAGGCTGTTACGGACCTTTTACGCCAATATAATGTCGTCTTTATGTTGCCGCTCGCCTCCTCGGCTACACTGTTCCCGGAAGATCAGCCCTAATCTATGGAATGTCCTCGTGTTGCATCTCGTATGCAAGCTTCGCCTGCCGGGGCGTGTCTGGTGCGAGGCGATGCAGCCGGGCATGCAAGGCGACCCTACCCCACCCTCCTTAGCCCCCTCTCCCTTGGGAGAGGGGGCCGTAGGGAGGGGGTGTCGCCGTTTTTGGACGTGATGGCCCGGGCGAGAAACTCACGTGTGTAGCGCTGGATGTGAGGTGACCGAATGGGGAAGCGTCGCTCGGCAACCCGTAGGAAGCGCAAGGGGAACCCCACGCGCTCGAAGGCGCCGCGAACGGCCCAGGAGCTGTGCCGACAGGCGGCGGTGGATTACGACAATGGGGAATACGAGCGGGCCGTTGCCCGGCTGTGCAGGGCGTTGCAGATCCGCCCCCGGGTGCGGGACGCTCATTTCCTGTTGGGGGCCTGCTATTTCAAGTTAGGGCGGCTGGAGGAAGCCGCTCAGGAGGCCGAGGCCGAGCTACGGATGCACCCGGACCATGCCCTGGCCTGGAGTTTATTGGGACAGGTACAGATGAGCCAGGGACGGACGGCCGAGGCGCTGGAGGCCCTGGAGCGGGCGCATGAGATCGATCCACACGACGTGGAGATCGCCCGCCATCTGCATCGGGCACGCCTTCGGGCGTTCGAGGAGGAGCGCAAGGAGGTCTCCGTCCCGGATACGGCCCCAAAGGAGTGGCCGTCCATCTCCGTCTGTATGATCGTGCGAGACGAGGAGGAGACCCTGGGGCGGTGCCTGGATTCGTTGGGGGACCTGGCCAGCCAGATCGTGGTCGTGGATACGGGCTCGCAGGATCGGACCGTCGAGATCGCCCGGGCGTATGGGGCGGAGGTGCACTACTTCGAGTGGATCGATGATTTCTCGGCGGCGCGCAATGAATCCCTGCGGCATGCTCGTGGGGAGTGGATCCTCTGGCTGGACGCGGACGATGAGCTGAGCCCCCGGGCGGTGGCCCAGATCAAATACGCCGTCGCATCGGGGTGGGCGGACGCGTACACCCTGCGCGTCGTCAGCCATCTGCCCGACGGGGCGCAGGATATCGGCTTCCATACGCGTCTGTTCCGGAACGGCCTGGGGATCCGATTCTACGGACGGATTCATGAGTCCGTCTATCCGGACCTCGTCGCCAAGGGGCTTCGGTCCCTCGATACGGATATCACGGTCGTCCACCACGGGTATGAGGAGGATCCGGAGGTCCTCAAGCGCAAGCACGCCCGGAACCTTCCCTACCTGGAAAAGGAGTTGGAGCGACATCCGGATAACGCCTCGCTGTGGTGCTATGTGGGGCTGGCGAAGCTCAGCTTGGGGGATGAGGTCGGCGGCGAGGAGGCCCTTCGGCGCGTGGTGGAGGACGAGCCGATGGGGCTGTACTTCGACCAGTACCGGTTCTGGGCGTGGGCCTCGCTCTTGCGCCTGTACATGCAGCGAGAGGATGAGAGCGTTCTGCGCGAGACGCTGGATCAGGCTTTGCAGGAGTTCCCCGAACATCCTTACCTGTTGGCGGTCGCGGGCGAGGCGGCCGTGAAGCGCGGCGACTTCGCCGCCGCGCTGGAGCTTTTCACCCAGGCGTATGAGCGCTGGGACGCGTCCACTTACGGCCTGCGGCCGAACCGCAGGTTGCTGACCCTGCAGGTGGCGACGTGTCGCATATTGCTGGGACGCCCGGAGGGAGACGCATGGCTCGAACGGGCGGGTGATCTGCCCCAGCGGGAGTTTGAGGAGTACTTGCGTTGGCTGGTGACGATCGGCCGCCATCGGGATGTGGGTATCACGCGAGTTCTGGAGGCGGTGTTGCGACACTGGCCGGAGCATCCGGCCGTCTGGAAGGGCCTGGCCCTGGTGTACGAGCAGCAGGGAAGCCGGGTCGCGGCCTATGGCGCATGGGTGCGCGCGGTGGAGCATGGCGTGCCCAAGGAGGAGGCCGCCCCTCATATGTCGACGCTGGCGGCCAACAAGACGAATGGGACCTCCCTGGATGGCGAGCAGGGGGAGGATCGCTCCCTGGTGCTGTTGGGGCGTGGCATGTTGCACATGCAGACGGGGCGGTTCGTCGAGGCCGCCGAGAGCTTTGCCAAGTTGATCGAGGCGGACCCTCAGGACCTGCAGGCGTATCGCTACCTGGCGGTCGCGCTGCAGAAGATGGGGCGGGAGGATGACGCGATCGATGTGTGGCGAATGGCCAAGAGCCTCGCATCCGGCGGGTGAGGTCGTCGTGTCGATCCCATCTCTCCTCGGACGGGGTGAGGTTCGATGAACGTTCTGGTCACCGGAGGGGCTGGATACATCGGGTCGGTTACCGTGGCGGAGCTGCTGCGGCGGGGCCACCGTGTGCGCGTGGTGGATCGCCTCCTATTCGGAGGCGAATCGCTGTTGGGGGCGTACAACACACCATATTTCGACTTTGTGCGGGGGGATATCAGGGATCGGGGAACTCTGTCAGACGCTCTGGATGGGGAGGTGGACGCCGTGGTCCACCTGGCCGCGATCGTGGGGGATCCCGCCTGCGCGAGTCAGCCGGAGGAGGCGAGGCAGGTGAACTACGAGGCGACGCTGGGCCTCGTGGACCTCTGCCGGGAGAGGGGCATCTCGCGCTTTGTGTTCGTCTCCACGTGCAGCAATTACGGTATCAGCGATCCCTCCCAGCCGGCCACGGAGGAGAGCCCGTTGAACCCCGTGTCCCTATATGCGGAGACCAAGGTGGGCTCGGAGCGGTATATCCTCCAGGCCGCCGATGACGAGTTCCGGCCCTGCATCCTGCGGCTGGCCACGGTCTTTGGCCTCTCGCCGCGGATGCGGTTCGACTTGTTGGTGAACGAGTTCACCCGGGATGCCCTCCTGCATAGGAAGCTGGTGGTGTACGGCGAGCAGTTCTGGCGGCCCTACGTGCACGTACAGGATGTGGCAGAGGCCATCGTCACCGTTCTGGCCTCGCCGACATCCCTGATCGCCGGCCAGGTCTTCAACGTCGGCAGCGATTCCGAGAACTACCAGAAGCGCCAACTGGTCGAGCTGGTCCTCCAGCAGATCCCGGGTACCCAGGTGGAGACGGTGCCGAAGGGAGACGACCCTCGCAGCTATCGCGTCTCCTTTGCGAAGATCGCCCGGATATTGGGCTTCCGGCCGCGATGGCGCGTCCCGGACGGGATCGCCCAGGTAAAACGGGCGTTGGAGCAGGGGGTCTTTGACGATCCCTTCTCCACGAGGTATCGGAACACGAGAGCGTGAGGGTAGGTGCGTGATGAAAGCGATCATTTTGGCGGGTGGACGGGGTACGCGATTGGCGCCATATACGACGGTGTTCCCCAAGCCGCTGGTTCCTCTGGGACATCGCCCCATCATCGACATCATCATCCGGCAGCTCGCGTATTACGGCTTTCGGGATATCGTGCTGAGCGTGGGCTATCTGGCCGAGCTGATTCAGGCCTACTTCCAGCAGGTCAACGGCCGGCTTTCCCATGTGAGGCTGACGTACATCCAGGAGCGCAAACCGCTGGGCACGGCCGGCCCCCTGGGGATGATCCCCGGCCTGAACGAGACGTTCCTGGTCATGAACGGGGACGTGCTGACGACGTTGAACTACTCCGATCTGGTCGCGTACCACCGGGAGAAGGGTGGGATCCTCACCATCGCCATGCACAAGAAGCGGGTCAAGATCGACCTGGGCGTGATCGAGACGGATGAGGACGGCGTGCTGACCGGGTACGTGGAGAAGCCGGAGAAGGTGTACATGGTCAGCATGGGGATTTATGTGTACGAGCCCGATGTTCTCCGTTACATCGAGCCGAACCAATATCTGGATTTCCCCGATCTGGTGCTGCGGCTGCTGGAGAACGGCGAGCGGGTGGTGGGGTATCCCTGCGACGCACACTGGCTGGATATCGGCCGTCACGAGGATTATGCCCGGGCGCAGGAGGAGTTCGAGCAGCGGAAGGCGGCGTTCCTGCCCGGCGACGGAATTCGATGATCTGGGGGTGCTGCCGTGTGGCGCGTTCCTTTGTTCGATCTCACTTTAGGGGATGAGGAGCTGAAGGCGGTGGAGCGGGTGCTCCGGTCCGGATGGCTGACGATGGGGGAGGTCACCCGGGAGTTCGAGCGGCGGTTCGCCGAGTTCCTAGGCGTCCGGCACGCCATCGCCGTGGCCAACTGCACGGCCGCGCTCCATCTGGCGAATCGGGCGCTGGGCATCGGCCCCGGCGATGAGGTGATCTGCCCGGCGCTCACCTTTGTGGCGACGGCGAATTCCGTCGTGTACACGGGCGCCCGGCCGGTGTTCGCCGACATCACCGGGCTGGACGATCTCAGCATCTCGCCCGCGGACATCGAGGCGAAGATCACGCCGAGAACGCGGGCGATCCTGGTGGTGCACTATGCGGGCTATCCGTGCGACATGGATCCGATCCTGGAGATCGCAAGGCGGCACGGGCTTCGAGTGATCGAGGACAGCGCCCATGCCCCCGGCGCCGAGTATAAGGGGCGGAAGTGCGGCACCATCGGGGACGTCGGATGCTTCAGCTTCTTCTCCGGCAAGAACATGACCACCGGCGAGGGGGGGATGGTCGTCACCGATGACGACGAGCTGGCCGAGCGGATCCGGCTCATGCGCTCCCACGGGATGACCAGCCTGACGCTGGATCGCTACAAAGGGCATAGCTTCAGCTATGATGTCGTCGAGCTGGGATACAACTATCGCCTGGACGAGATGCGCTCGGCGTTGGGGCTGGTCCAGCTGACGAGGCTGGCCGACAACAACGACCGACGACGGCGGATCCACGCCTGGTACCGGGAGCGGCTGCGCTCCGTGCCGGGGATTCGCGTCCCGTATTCCGATCCCGTGGGAACCCCGGTGCATCATATCTTCCCCGCGATCCTGGACGAGGGCATCTCCCGGCGCGCGTTCATGGGCGAGATGAAGGCGCGAGGGGTGCAGACCAGCATTCACTATCCCCCCATCCACCTGTTCGAGTTCTACCGGCGCGCCTTCGGCTTCCGGGGGGGGCATTTGCCGATCACCGAGGAGGTGGCCCGGCGTGAGGTGACATTGCCCCTGTACCCGTCCATGGACGAGTCGGACGTGGCGTATGTCTGCGACGCGATCCTGGAGTCGATCGGGGTGGAGGTCGGGCTATGAGGATTCTGGGCATCAACCACGATATGTTCATCTCCTCGGCGGCCCTGATTGAGGACGGCCGAATCGTCGCGGCCGCGCCGGAGGAGCGATTCACGCGCGTGAAGCGTACCCGGGACTTCCCGATCCACGCCATCCGGTACTGTCTGAAGGAGGCCGGATGCCGGATAGAGGACGTCGATTACGTCGCCTCCTCCTGGAACCCCGGCGTGTATTTCAAGAAGTTCAATCCCCTGTTCTCAGGCCGACGCCGATGGAAAACGGAGTACCTCTACTCGGTGCCCGACCACATCCTGTCCCTCTACCCGGATGAGGAGAGGGATGTGGATTACGTGTTCCAGCATATCCGGCTGTTCGGTGCGGACTGCAAGATCTATTACATCACCCATCATCGGGCCCATGCGGCCAACGCGTTTCTCCTCTCCCCATTCGAGGAAGCGGCCATCCTGACGGCGGACGCGCAAGGTGAGTTCGAATCCACCACCTTTGGCTACGGCCGAGGCCATCAGATCACGGTGTATCAGTCCATTCTGTATCCCCAGTCGCTGGGAGGGTTCTACAGCACGTTCACCGAGTACCTGGGCTTCCGCCCCAACTCGGACGAGTGGAAGGTGATGGCCCTGGCCGCCTTCGCCGACTGGGAGAACGTCTACTACAAGATCCTCAAGGACGAGGTGGTGAGGCTGCTGCCGGACGGCCGCTATGAGTTCGATCTGACCTTTTTCAAGGGGTACAACGTCGAACAGCCGAACCTGTATACCGAGAAGCTGGTGGATCGCTTCGGCCCACCCCGGCCGCCCGGCGGCGAGCTGCACATCCGGCACTACGAGATCGCCGCCGCCATGCAGCGCGTCGCGGAGGAGATCGCTTTCCACATGTTGCATTGGCTGTATGCGCAGACCCGGAGCAAGAACATCGTCGTCTCGGGCGGGTTCTTCATGAACTCCGTGTTGAACGGCAAGATCCTCAGCTATACGCCCTTTGAAAACATCTTCATCTCGTCCTGCCCGGACGATAGCGGAAACGCCATCGGGGCGGCTCTGTACCTGTACAACCACATCCTGGGACACGAGCAGCGGGAGCCGCTACGACACAACTTCTTCGGCCCGGAGTACGACGAGGAGGAGATCCGGCGCACCCTGGAGAAGTACAACGTCCGCGCCCGTCGCGTGGACGATGCGGCGGCGTACTGCGCCCGGCTGATCAGCGAGGGGAAGTTGGTCGGCTGGTTCCAGGGGCGGATGGAGTTCGGCCAGCGGGCGCTGGGGAACCGGTCGATCTTGGCCGACCCGCGTGACCCCAGGACGAAGGACCGGGTGAACCTGGCGGTGAAGTATCGGGAGCCCTTCCGCCCGTTTGCCCCGGCGGTGCTCGCGGAGGAGGCCCCTGCCTACTTCGAGATGGATGATGGGGTGGGCGTGCCGTTCATGGAGAAGGTCTACCCGATCCGGCCGGAGAAGCGGGCCGTGATCCCGGCGGTGACCCATGTCGACGGCAGCGGGCGGCTGCAGACCGTGGATCGGGAGACCAACCCCCGCTTCCACCGGCTGATTGAGGAGTTCCGGCGCATTACCGATGTGCCGGTGGTGCTCAACACATCCTTCAACTTGAACGGCGAGCCGATCGTCTGCACGCCCACGGATGCCATTCGCACGTTCTTCTCCTGCGGGCTGGACGCGCTGGTGCTGGGGGATTACGTGGTCTCCAAGAACGGGGATCTGCCATGACGACGGTGTGCATCCATCAGCCGGACTTCGCCCCCTGGATCGGCTTCTTCGATCGACTGATCCAGAGCGACATCTTCGTCGTCTTGGACAACGTGCAGTTCCTGCGCCGGGGGTGGCACAACCGGGACAAGATCAAGACAGCGCACGGGACCATGTGGTTGACCGTCCCCGTGAAAAAGAAGGGGCGGTACGGGCAGCTGATCCGTGAGGCGGAGATCGATAACACCCGCAGGTGGCGGGAGGAGCACCTGAAGAGCCTGCAGACCTGGTATGGGGGCGCTCCCCATTTCGACGCCTACTTCCCCGGCGTCCGAGAGATCTATCTGCGGAATCATCGGCTGCTCATCGATCTGAACATGGACCTGCTGGCGTTCCTGATGGCGGCCTTCGACATCCAGGTGGAGATCCGAAAGGCCTCATCGTTGCCTGTGACGGGGAAGCGGACGGATCTGCTGGTGGAGATCGTGAAGGCGGTCGGCGGGGATGTCTACCTGAGCGGGTTGGGTGCCCGGGCCTATCTGGAGGAGGAGAAGTTCGCCCGGGCCGGGATCCGGGTCGTCTGGCAGGAGTTCGAGCATCCGGTGTACCCGCAACTGTATGGCGAGTTCATCCCGAACCTGTCCAGCCTGGACTTCCTCTTCAACTGCGGCGAGCAATGCCGGGCGATCCTTCGGCGGCAGCCCGCGGTGGTGATGTGCGGATGACGATCCGGGCGGAGGTGGTGGAGAGGCCTCAGGAGCTGGAGGAGATCGCTCGTCTCCTCCAGTATGCGCCTTATCGATATTTCCCGGCCCTGGCGCCGGATCGCGTGTCGCTCTATCTGGAGCGATATCTGGCGGGGAAGGTGGCGGAGCCGGGGGCCACGGTGATGGTGGCTCGCGGCGCCCGTGACGAAACGGGGGTGGCGATCCTGCAGGACCTCCCGTGGGACACGGAGCACTTTGGGTGGCGCTGCGGCAAAATCGAGGTCTTCGCCACCCCGGCGACTTATGCAGCGCAGGAGAGGCTCGTGCGAGCCCTGGTCCGGGAGATGGTCGATACGGCCCGGACGCAGGGGTACGCCTTCCTCTGGACGAAGTGCGATGGTGGGTTCTTCCCTCTGATCCACACCCTGGAGGGGGAGGGATTCCGCCTGATGGATTGCGAGCTGACGCTGGTTCATCGGGGTGGGCCGATCCCCGAGAGCCGAACCCGGTATCGGGTGGAGATCGTGCGGAATCGGGAGGTGGCGGGCCTGGATGATCTCGGCGGGCTCTTCTCGTTGAGCCGCTTCCACGCGGACCCCAGGATCCCGGACGATCTGGCGGATGGCCTTTGGCGAAAGTCCATCGCCAACGCCTGCCGAGGGTTCGCGGACGAGGTCGTCGTTCTCCATGACGGCGATCGGCCGGTCGGCTTTGTGGTCTGCCGGGATGATCGACTCGCCGGCGAGCTGTTCTCCCGGCCGGTGCGCTCATTCTTTCTGGTGGGCGTCGCCCCTGGCTATCAGGGCCAGGGCGTGGGCCGGGAGCTGATGCGCGCGGCCCTGGGGCGCTCTCTGGCGACGACGGACCTCATCGAGGTGGAGACGCAGGCCCGCAACCGGGCGGCCCTGGCGCTCTATCAGGGGAGCGGATTCCAGGTTGTGGCGTCGGAATACGCTTTCCACGGCTGGCTGTAGAGGAAGGAACGCCCTTGTTGACATAGATGGCATGACCACGGTTCGTGCAGCGTTACCGTAGGGGGTGTGTGATGAAGGTATTGGCGATTGGGGCGCATTTTGACGATGTAGAGCTGGGATGTGGTGGGACGTTGGCTCGACATGCTCAGAATGGGGACGAGGTCATCATCTATGTGGTCACGAACTCCGGCTACACGGATTATGCCCAGCGGGTGATCCGGAGGCCGGAGATCGCTCTGGCGGAGGGGGAGAGGGCGGCGGAGATTCTGGGCGCCTCGCGCCTGCTCTGCGGTGATTTTCCGACCAATGACCTGCAGTTCAATGAGAGGCTGGTGTGCAGCCTGCGCAAGATCATCGACGAGGAGGAGATCGAGCTGATCTACACTCACTGGATCGACGACATCCATTTGGATCATCAGAGCGTGGCCCGGGCCACGCTCTCGGCGGGGCGTCACGTCCCCCGGATGTTCATGTACCGCAGCAATTACTACGATACGAACAAGTTCTTCCGGGGCAACTTCTACGTGGATATCACCGACACGATCGAGCTCAAGAAGAGGGCCATCATGGCTCATGAGTCGGAGTACAACCGTATCGGCGAGAAGTGGCTCCGGTTCTTCATGAACCAGAATCAGAATGATGGGCAGAAGATCGGCGTGGAGTACGCGGAGTGCTTTGAGGTGGTGAAGTACCTGGTGTGAGAGCGTGTCTGAAAATTTACCGGTAAGGTGTCTGAGGGTCTCCCTCAGCTATCAGCTCCACAGGGGGAGGTGTGGAGGGGACCTCCCCTCCACGAAAACCCCACTTTTCCGGCCTGCACCTGCCTTTCTCGGCCCTTTCCAAAGGACTCAGGCCGGGGCCGGGCAGGTCGAAGGCGGGAGAAGGGCGTTT
>JAADGJ010000076.1:159610-177297 GCA_013152435.1 Chloroflexota bacterium
CCCTCCGGGCCTCCCCACAGCAGAAGCAACGGCATTTCTCCTGAGAGCCGGGGCTTTCATGAGAGGACAGGAAGAGGGATCGATGAGTGGTGAGTCTTTGGATATTCGGCCGAGGGACGCGGAGCTAAAGCAGAAGTGGGCCGGGGTGGCGGACCACGTGCCGGTGAACGCGTCCCAGTACAGCCTTGACACCCCGGAGCGGGAGGAGGCCTTCATCCGGGCTCAGTTCCCGACGGAGGAGGAGCAGCGGCGGTACCGGTGGTATCGGGGGGAGTGGTACCGGCGTGCCAAGGAGTTCGACCCCGGCGATGCGCCGCTGGCCGTCACCTGTGAGCTGGTCAGCACATGCAACCTGGGGTGTAGCATGTGCTACACCATCACCGAGGAGTTTCAGGGCTCCGTCGTCGGCGCCCAGCGCATGCTGCCGTGGGAGATCGTCAAGGCCGTCATCGACGAGTGTGCGGAGTTGGGCGTCCCCTCGATGCTCTTCAGCTGGCGCGGCGAATCCACCCTCTACCGCTCGCGGCACGACGGGAGGGTCTACCGGTTTCCCGATGTCCTGGCCTATGCCCGCCGGAAGGGCATCCTGGAGGTCACCTCGTTGACCCATGGCCAGATGATCGATGAGGAGATGGCCGAGGCCATCGTGGATGCCGAGCCCAGCTGGATCAGCTTCTCCATCGACGGACTGGAGGACGCGTATAACAAGATCCGCACTCCCCCCAGCCGGCGAGACGCCGACTACAACGCTTTCGAGACGGTGATCGGCAACATCAGGCGGCTGGTGGCCATCCGGGATGCGAAGGGGAAAACCCGTCCGCAGATCCGGGTGAACACGATCTTCCCGGCCATCGCCCGGGACCCGCAGGCGTATCGCGACTTCATGGAGCGCATCGGGGTGGGGTGGGTGACGGTCAACGAGCTGCTGGATTTCCGGGGAGAGGACCTGCCGCCGGAGGCCATCATCGAGAACTGGGCCTGCCAGTACCCATTTCAACGGCTGACGGTCGCTGCCAACGGGATCATCCTTCCGTGCACCGGCGCTCACAATGAGGAGAGGGCGCTTGTGCTGGGTCGATATAAGGGGGCGCCACCCAAGGTGGTGCGCAGGGCGGATGGGACGACGGCCGTGATCGATGTGCCGGAGATGACGCTGCGTGAGGCGTGGCATTGCTCGAAGCTGGAGCATATCCGCCGACTGCATCGGGAGAACCGGCGTGTGGAGATCTATCCTGGTTGCCGGAACTGTCGCCATGGGGCCAAAAAGCACGGGGTGACGTGGATCCCGGATGACTGGGATATGGAGCGGATGGAGTGGAAGGATGGCGTCTGGCGGGAGTGAGCGGGATCGCCGGGGGCGCGAGGGATACGACTGGGAGGTGGCTCATAGGGCATTGTACCGCCTGGGGTATCACCGGATCCGGGTCCTTCCGCTCAGACGGAAGCCGTGGACGCTCCCCCTTTTCGGGCACGAGCTGGGCAATTCCGCCCGATTCCTGCTGGGGGGGCGGAACACGTTCGGCGTGACCCTGTGGCCCGAGCTTTATGCTGGGATCTTCGCGGCCCTGTGGCCGCGGGAACACCTCCTCTACCGCCTGTTCTTCCTGAACGAGCGGATACCGGTCGAGGCGGTGACGGGGCGAATCAATGACGAGGATATCAAGGAGTTGTTTCGCAGCGGCATCCTGCGTGACGACGGGCAAGGGCAATGCTTTTCCCCCGTTCGCGCCGTCCCGTATCGTCATCGCCTGTATTTCACGGACCCATGGGACAGGCGCATCGAGGGGATGGCCTACCTGTCTTACGACTCCTTGTTCCTGGCCGACTGGGTGGATTGGGTGATCCGGGAGGGGCGAGGGCGCATTCGTCGGGCCCTGGATCTCTGCACGGGGGTGGGCGTGCTGGCCTGTACGTTGGCGGATCGCTGTGATCGCGTCGTGGGGACCGATGTCAACCCACGGGCGGTAGGGTACGCTCGTGCCAACGCTCAGGCGAACGGGATCACCAACGTGGATTTCGTGGTGGCGAACCTCTTTGATGGGATCGGGAAGGAGAAGGCGTTCGACCTGATCGTGAGCAATCCCCCGTGGGTCTTCCTCCCGGAGTCGCAGCGAGCGAGGATGCTCGACTCGTATGGGGGGGCGTTGGGGATCGAGATCACCCTGGACATCCTGGAGCAGCTGGCGGGACGGCTGTCAGAGGGGGGACAGGCGGTGTTGTTGAGCAAGGCGCCCATATCGGATGGGCGGGATCTTTTGCTGGAGAGGGCGAAGGAGATCGCCATGCGGTCCGGGTGGGCGCTGGAGTACACCGAGATATGCCCGACGCCGATCCCTCCGGGCCACGAGGAGCTTTACCGCGAGCACGGCATCTCCGCGCTCAAGATGGTCGTCATACACATTCGTCAGGCGGGGGAGTACACGCTGGATCGACGTCGTGAGCGATGGGGATCGGTTCGATACGTGTTTTGATGACGGATGGCAGGGAAGGGAGGTCGTTATGGCGCAGGCTGTGGCGCTCGCCGAGCAGGAATTCTCATATGTTCAGGACCAATCCCGTCATGGGGACATCAACGAGTACCTGGCGGACATCCTCGGTGAGCCTTTCCGAGAATATCGCCGCCGCTGGGATCAGGCGCATCGGCTTGAGGTGGAGACGGAGTTCCCCCTGTACCTGTCCCTGGAGACGCAGCTGAGGTGCAACTTCCGGTGTACCATGTGCACGTACTCGGTGCCTGAGGAGGTTCGGCGGCTGCGTTATCCGGAGCGCATGTCCGATGCGCTGTTCGATAAGATCATGGAGGAGGCCAGCCGGCATTACTGCCCGTCCATCGGCTTCAACGTGCTGAACGAGCCCTTGTTGGACCCCAAGATCATCGAGCGGATCCGCAAGGCGGTCGATGCGGGATTTATCGATCTGCGCATGAACACCAATGCCAGCCTTCTGACCGAGGAGAAGGCGGAGCAGTTGGTGGACTCCGGTCTGACGCGGCTGTACGTGGGGCTGGACGCGGTGACGCCGGAGACATATGAGCGGGTGCGCATCGGCGGTGATTACGATGCGGTGATGCGCAACGTGTTGCGATTCCTGGAGATCCGTGAGAAGAAGGGAAAGCGCCTGCCCATCCTGCGGGTGTCCTTCGTGCGGCTCGCGGTGAACGAGCACGAGATCCCGCAGTTCATCGCGTACTGGTTCGATAAGGCGGACATGGTGACCATCCAGGAGTACATGCCTCCGGTGATCAACGAGGACTTCCTGGCGAAGCACGCGAAGAGCAAGCGGATCCCCAGGTCCTACACCTGCCCCCAACCCTTCGAGCGGCTTGTCATCAAGGGGAATGGGGACATGCATCCTTGCTGTGCCCAGTACAACTACAAGATTCGGCTGGGCAACCTGCGGGACATGAGCATCTATGAAGCCTGGCATTCCGATACGATGCGGACGCTCCGTCGGCATATGAAGGAGCGCACCTGGGAGGCCCTCCCGGTGTGCAATGTGTGCCTGAAGTCGTCGTATCTGTACCAGGCCGCGTAGCGACTCAAGACCGTTGGATGAGGCGAGAAGATGGGACAGATCAGCATCGGGGACAGGGCGATTGGGGATAGGCATCCCACCTACGTGATCGCCGAGATCGGCTTCAACCACGAGGGGGATATGGATCTGGCGGTCCGGATGATCGAGGCCGCCGCCGAGGCGGGCGTGGACGCCGTCAAGTTCCAGACATATCGGGCGGCCGACTTGGTGCTGGAGAGCACGGAGCACTTCCAGACTATCAAGCATGGCGAGCTCTCCCTGGACGATCATCGGCGCCTGGTGCAGGCGGCGCGCGCCAGCGGCGTCGCGTTTCTCTCCACCCCATACGGCTTTGAGAGCGTGGACGTGTTGGAGCGCGTGGGGGTGCCCGCGTACAAGGTCGCGTCCATGGATCTGACGAACCTACCGTTGCTGCGGTACATCGCCGCTACCGGGAAGCCGATGCTCGTCTCGACCGGCATGGCCACGATCGGGGAGATCGCGGAGGCCGTGGAGGCGATCCAGTCGGCGGGCAATGACCAGATCGTTCTGCTGCATTGCATATCCGAATACCCGGCCGCTCCCGAGGATGCGCACCTGCGGAGCATCCCGTTGCTGCAGGATGCCTTCGGCCTGCCGGTGGGCTACTCGGATCACGTGCTGGGAAACGCCGTTGCCCTGGCCGCCGTCACGCTGGGGGCCTGCGTGGTGGAGAAGCACTTCACCACCGATAAGGCGCTGCCCGGCCCGGATCATCGCATCTCCGCCAACCCCGAGGAGATGGCCCAACTGGTTCGGGATATCCGGGCCATCGAGCGGAGCCTGGGGGATGGGCGCACCCTGCTCGGGCGTCCCGACCGGGGGAACGCCCCGCTTTTCCGTCGGGGGCTGTTCGCCAGCGTGGATATCCCGGCGGGGACGGTGATCACCGAGGAGATGGTGAAATGCGTCCGGCCCCAGCGGGGACTGCCTCCCAGGTACCTGGATTGGGTGATCGGCCGCACGGCGCGGGCGGACATCAAGAAAGAGCAGCCGCTGACCTGGGATCTGCTGTGAGGACGCATCGGATGGAGGAAGTGTAGGAGCTGCGATGGGCGAGAGAGTGCTCTGTATCCTGCAGGTGCGAATGGGATCCAGCCGGCTGCCCGGAAAGGCTCTGGCTGATATCTGTGGGCGCCCCATGCTGGCGCACATCATCGATCGTCTGAAGGCATCTGAGACGATCGGGGACATCGTCGTCGCCACCACGACGCGGCCGGGGGACGAGGCCATCGTCGACCTGGCGGAGGCGATGGGGATCATGTGGTTTCGCGGGCCGGCCGAGGATGTGCTGGGCCGGGTCGCCCAGGTCGCCCTCCGGTGGGGAACGGAGGTCATCGCCCACGCCTCCGGCGACAACCCCCTGGTGGAGCCTGAGATCGTGGATGAGACGGTGCGCCGTTGCCAGGCCGAAGGGTACGATCTCGCCTTCATGGCGGGCCTGCCTCTGGGCGTCGGGCTGGACGTGTTCTCGAAGCGGGCGTTGATCGCTTCGGATCGCCTGGCCGTGGACCCGGCGCAGCGGGAGCACGTAAACGCTTATATCTTCGATCACCTGGACTGCTTTCGCGTGGGGCGGCTTCTGCCGGATGAGGCGCTCCGGAGGCCGGATCTGCGCCTGACGGTGGACACGGAGGACGATTTACGCCTGATGCGGGAGATCTACCGGCGCCTGTACAGACCGGGGACCATCATCCATCTCCGGGACGTGCTGGATCTGTACGAGGCCGAGCCGGAGCTATTCGCCATCAATCGGCATGTGCGGCAGTTATACGTCTCCGAGTCGGCGCCGGTGCTGCGAGGGCTGTAAGGGATGTGTGGAGGGCGGCATGGATCGGCGTGAAAGCAGGGAACCCCGTGTGCTCTTCCGGGTGGATGGGGGGCGGATCTGGGGCGTCTCCCTGGGGCACGTGTTTCGGTGCCTGGCCCTGGCCGGGGAGCTACGGGAGCGGCAGGGTGCTCACGTCGCGTTCCTGATGCGGGATTACGAGGCCGGCGTGCGGCTCGTCGCAAGCCGGGGATTTGATGTGCAAACCATCGATCGAGAGGCCGGGTGGGAGCAGGAGGCTGCCATCATCGAGGGGCGGCCGGAGGAAGTCGTCGTCTTCGACCTCGTCGACGTGGCGGGGAAGGACACCGGCCGGCTGATGGATAGGGGCAAGCGGATCGTCGTGATCGATGACACCGGCAACAAACGGATCGAGGCGCACGCGGTCGTCAACGGGAGTATTGTGCCGGAGTTTCTCCGCTATCCGGAGAGCGGCAGGGATACCCGCTATTACCTGGGGCCTCGCTATTGCATCCTGGGGGAGGAGTTCGACGACCCGCCTTATCGGGAGGTCCAGGCGGAGGTCGGAACGATCCTGGTCTCCATGGGGGGATCGGACCCGGCCGGGCTGACGTGGAAGGTGGCCCGGATGTTGGGGCGGTCCCTCTACACCTGTAACCTGGTTGTTGTGCTGGGGCCCGGGTTTGAGGGCCGGGCGGCGGTGGAGTCCGCTCTGCGTTCGTACGGCGGAAACTGCGTGGTGATCGAGAACCCATCCGCCCTGGCGTCGCTGATGCAGTCGGCGGACCTGATGATCCTAGCCGGCGGGCGGACCGCATATGAGGCGGCTCGTCTCGGGGTGCCCGGCGTCATCATCCCATCGGCCGAGCACGAGGAGCGGGTGGCTGAGGCCTTCGCTCGGGAGGGCACCTTCCTCTTCCTGCCGCAGGGATGGCGATTGCCCGAGGAGGAGTTCGAGCGTCGGCTGGCCCCTATCCTGGATCGGCTGCTGAATGACCGTTCCCTGCGAGCGCGGATGAGCGAGCGGGGGAGCAGTCTGGTGGACGGCCGTGGGAGGCGACGAGTCGCCCGCCTGCTTGTGGAGAGGGAAGAACCCCTCCCGGTCCAGTGTTGAGCCGGGGTTGGGGCTGAGTGGAGGGAAGGCATGGAAGCTCCTGTGTTCATCGGCGGTCAGGAACGAAGCGGGACCAGCATGATTCGGTCCGTCATCGGCTCGCATCCGGATATCGCGATCTTCGAGTATGATCTGCCCCTCTGGCGATCCATCTATCCGGAGCATCGGAGATATTGGGGGGAGGTCCCCAATCGGGAGCTCGCGCTCAAGATGTTGGAGGCGATCTACGGGAACGAGAAACTCCTGCAGTCCGCCTATAAGCCGGATCGGGCGAGGGTGGAGAAGGCCCTGGATGGGCTGAATCTGGAGGCTATCACGGACTACACCGCCCTGGCCGGCGCCGTCTTTGGGGCGCTTCTGGAGGAATATCGCCTGGTGCGGGGGAGGAAGCGCTGGGGGTTGAAGACCCCTACCAATGAGTTCTTCGCTGATGCGATCTTCTCCGTACACCCCGATGCTAAGTTCGTGCATGTGTACCGGAATGTGTTCTCCATGATCTCGTCGCTGAAGAAGCTGGGGTGGATCCAGCCGGGGGATCAACACCTCGCCCGTCGGGTCATCGAGTGGAATCGCTCCCTGGAAGCCCTGCTGGTCAACCTGCACCAGTATCGCGGCAGATATCTGGGGATCCGGTATGAGAACTTCGTGGAGGATCCGAAGACGTACCTCAAGCTGATCTGTGGCTTTCTGGGGATCGACTACCGGGAGGAGATGCTGGAGATGCGGGGGCACCCGGGTGGGTGGAAGGGTTCCAATTCGGCCTTCTCGGCGTCTGCCCGCACCATCTCCCCCGAATTGGCGAAGAGGCCGGTGGAGAATCTGTCGGATCATGAGAGGGCGATCATTCAGGTGATCTGCCAGTCGTACGAGCTGTACATGCGGGAGAGATATCCGGGATTCCGCTTGAGCTGGCTGGAGGCCGAGAGCTTAACCGTGCTGGGGGAGGAGCTTCTGAAGGAGGACCAGGAGCTGGCCCTGCTGGCGTTTCGGAAGGCGGTGGACGTCGAGCCGTCCCACCGCATGGCGCGTCGCGATCTCGATCGGTTGCTCCGGGAGGTGGGCGGGGATATGCCTGAAGCGGGGGAGGATGCCCATCGGACCTCCGCCCGTGCGCCGGAGATCGTCGATGTGCGACCGCATGTGGCCGGTGTGGACGTCACCATCCGTTGCCGGGTGTGTGGCCATACATTTGATCGCTATCAGCCGACGGTGGCCGGGGCCGCATTGGGACGGCACATTTGCCCCCAGTGTCAGGCGGTGTACGAGGTCTGGCCGGAGGAGTTCATCAAGGTGTTGGATCGATTTCTGCCCCCCCGTGACTTCGAGGAGATGCTCCGAATGAACGAGGAAGTCACGCGCATCGCGGGGACCTGGTATCAGGCGAAGCCGATGGCCAGTTTGTTGACGTATCGAGGGGTGAACCTGGGGGAGCCGACCGAGCGGGAGCTGGCCGCCTTCATCACACAGGGCTTGTATGCGGCACAGGAGGGGAGGGAAGCGCATGAGCGGTGAGATCCTGTTTTTCGATGTGCACAATCCCGAGTACCTGCCGTTGATTCGGTCGGTTGCCGACCGGGGGGTCTCGCTCATCATGAGCACCTCCCCGCTATCCAGGCAGCTCCTGGAGGCCAGGGTTTCGGTGCGCGTGTGGGAATCGTTCATCCCGGCGGATGCGCAGGCCCGCCTGCATCGGGAGATCTCCCGCATCGCCAACGGGCTGCCGCGGGCTCTGGAGGATCCCGCCGTGCAACAGGCGTTTTCCTCTCCGTTGGGGCAGTTCCTGCCCCGCACGGGCGAGCGGTTCTTCCAGCGTCTGGTCTCGTTATTGGCGAGCGAGATCATGACTTTGGAGATCCTGGAGAACGTGTTTCAGCAGAGCGATCTACGCCTGATCGTGTTGGGGTATGACAATAACCACGCCCAGCGGGCGATCGTGCGTTATGCCGCCCAGCATGGCGTTCCCACCCTCCAGCTGGCTCACGCCATGTACGGCAAGCTCATTCACTTCCGCTATGCCGCCAACATGTACACCCTCTACGCGGATTACGTCGCGGTCTTCGGGGAGCGGGCCCGGCGGGATATGATCGCGCTGGGCACCGACCCGGAGCGGATTCTCGTGACCGGGGCGCCCCACTGGGATCATCTGTACGCGCCTGAGGCACGGATCGGGGCCGAGGAGGCCCGGCAGCGGCTTGGACTGGATCCCCATCGGCCGGTGGTCCTCCTGTGCATGGGATATGCGGACGGGTCATCGGCGTTCTTCCCCGCCATCATGAAGCGGCTGTTGGCCGCTCAGCAGGCTACGATCCAGGCTGTGCGCCACCTGGGCGAGGACGTGCAGCTGGTCGTCCGGCCGCATCCGGGCGAGCTGGGACGGGGGACGCTGTCCCCGGGGGAGCGGGAAGGGCTGCTTCAGGCCTATGGGGATTGGGTAGGGCGGCATGGGGTTCGCCTGGCGCTGCTCTCCCGGGATCAGAAGATCGAGGCGATCCGGGCGGCCGACGTCGTCATCGCGATGGGATCCTCCTCCATCATCCCCGAGGTGATGATCCTCCAGCGTCCCGTGGTTATGCTGCCCTGGTTCGATCGGGACGATCACACCTTCACCGAGCGGGATGGTGTCGTGATCGTAAACGAGGACCAGCAGCTCACTCAGGTGCTGTCGGAGCTGCTGGGGGATCCGGATCGGCGGAAGGCGATGGTGGAGCGGCAGAACGCCGCCCTGCCGGATCTGAACTATCGGAACGACGGGAAAGCCACCGAGCGGACGGCGGAGGCGATTATGAAGCTGGCGACTGCATCGGAACGGGCTGCTCGGCAGCGCTCTTCTCAGCATGTCCAGACGACATCATCCAGGCGGGAACCTCCGAGAGTCGTCTCGGGCGAGACGCGTGACGCGTCACCTGATCGGGACGCGTCGCGCAAGGACGGGCGTGCGCCTCGCGATGGGCGGGGCTCGCCGCGCGTCCTGTTCGCGTACCGGGCCGATATCGATGCGCAGGGGGGTGCGGCGGTCGTCATGCGCGAGACCGCTCGCGCCCTGCAGGATCTGGGAGTGCACGTCGACATCGCTTACGATCTCTGTCCCAGCGTCCGGGGATATGATCTGGTACACGTGTTCAATATCTGGGAGCCCCACTCCGCGCTGGAGCAACTGCGCTATCTGACCAGAACCGGGATCCCGGTGGTTTGGTCTCCCATTTACCTGCACTGGTGTGAGTACGCCTGGGCCAATCTGGCGGTGCGGGCGGCATTCGATCCGCGGCGCACCCCGGAAAAGCGCGAGCAGCTCCTGCAGGCCTTTGTCCGGGGAACCCTCTCCGTACAGGGGATGCATCGCTGGCTTCCCAACGAGGTCTACCCCGGGTTCCATCAGCATCTGAAGGAGATGCTGTCGCACGTAGACCACGTGTGCGTCACCAGCCACCGGGAAGTGCAGATGCTGTTCCAAATCACCCGGTGTGTCGCGAAGCCGTTCACGGTTACCCCCCATGGGGTGGATCCCTCGTTCCTGGTCGACGCGTCGCCGGAGCCCTTCCAGGACCGGTTCGGCGTGCGGGATTTCGTGCTCTGCGTCGGCGCGATCGACGGGCGAAAGAACCAGCTCCTGTTGGTCGAGGCTTTGAAGGATACGGGGCTGAAACTCGTCCTGGTGGGGCCGTCATTTGAGTCGGATTACCTGGATCTGTGCCTGCGGGAGGGAGGGGATCAAGTTTTGTACACCGACCGTCTCCCGCAGGATCTGGTGGCTTCCGCCTATAAGGCAGCTCGCGTACATGCCCTGCCCAGCTTCGCTGAAGGGGCCGCGCTGGCCAACCTGGAGGCGGCCGTTGCCGGATGCGCCATGGTGGTCAGCAACCGCTCCTCGGAGTTCGAGTACTTCGGTGACGCGCCCTACTACTGCGATCCCGTGGATCCCGCCTCCATTCGGGAGGCCGTGCTACGAGCGCACGAGTCGTACGCGGCGGAGCGAGAGCGCTGGGAGACCTTGAGCCGCCAGGTGCAGGAGCGGTTCACCTGGGAACGAACGGCAGCTCTGACGTTGGAAGCTTACGAGCGAACCCTCTCTCAGAGGGATAGCAGCCGTGAGAAGCGCTCGCGAAAGACCTTCCATATCTCTCGATCCTACAGGCCTACCATCAAGTGGGGAGCCATCATCTTCCACTTCAGCGGCTATTCCCGCCTCTCTCGCGAGACGATTCTCGCCCTGGATCGACGCGGGGCTATGGTGGCGGTCGAGCCTCTGGGGGTGGATCGGCGATTCGTGGAACAGCTGAAGGCCGACCCGGATGTCGCGTACACCTGGACGCGGCTCCTGGCCCAGAAGGTAGAGGACGAGGGGGTTTACATCTGCCTCCATCCGCCGGTCCTTTGGAACGGCACTGATCTCTTCGCCGCCGTGCGCCAGCGAAATCCCGGCTTCAAAGCATACGTGGGCATCACCATGTTTGAGACGGATCGGCTGCCCGCCGGATGGGCGGACGCATGCAATGGCATGGATGAGGTCTG
Organism: Chloroflexota bacterium; assembly: GCA_013152435.1. NCBI lineage: Bacteria > Bacillati > Chloroflexota > Chloroflexota bacterium. The sequence goes on from JAADGJ010000076.1 coordinate 170,575, forward strand.
GGTTCCCAGTACCTTCAACCGGGATACGTTCGCCCGGGCAGGCGTGGATCCGGAGCGTATCCAGGTGATCCCGTTCGGGATCGATATCCAGCGGTATGATCCCGAGCAGGTGCAGCCCAGGGAGATCCCGGGGCGGAGGGGCTTTACGTTCCTCTCCGTCTTCCAGTGGAGCAAGCGCAAGGGGTGGGATGTGCTGTTGAGGGCCTATCTCTCCGCCTTTACGCCGGAGGATGATGTCTGTCTCGTCTTGCGGACATACCCTGGGCGTGAGGAGTTCCCGCCCATCCGGGAGCGCATCGATCGATATATCCGGGAGTTGGGCTACGATCCGGAGCACGTGCCCCCTATCCGGCTCCTGGAGGACTTCATCCCCGAGGTCGACATGCCGGCCCTCTACAAGGCGGCCGACGCGTTCGTGCTGCCGAGTCGCGGCGAGGGTTGGGGCATCCCCTTCATGGAGGCCATGGCGATGGGCCTGCCGGTCATCGCCACCCGCTGGAGCGCTCACCTGGACTTCATGAATGACGACAACAGCTACCTGATCGACATCGAGGGGCTGGTGCCTGTGGATCCTGAGCAGACGGCTGAGGACCAGTTCTACACATCGGACCAGCGCTGGGCTGAGCCGTCCGTGGAGCACACGGCGGCCCTCATGCGGCACGTGTACGAGCATCGGGATGAGGCTCGGGCGAAGGGGATGCGCGCCCGGCGGGACATCCAAACCAAATGGACGTCCGATCGTACGGCGGATTGGGTGATCCGGCGGGTTGCCCACCTGACCGGCCGAGAGGGAGACCTGGAGATGCTGGAGGCGCAGGCGCATGTGGGCGATGGGGAGGCGTCGGAGGCCGAGGCGGAGGCCTCCCGTGAGGAGGTTGCCGTGCGCCAGGTCGAGAGCGCGCCATCTGAGGATGCTCCCGCCCCCGTCCTGTGGATCGCGCCCGTCTTCGATCCCAGCGGCTATGCCGATGAGGCACGGAACTTCATCGTGCACCTGCAGGCGCAGGGGGTGGCCATCGCCGCCCGAGAGCTGGGCCGTCACTCGTCCAGGTTCCGTGAGCAGCTCGATCCCCAGATCCGCGAGCTGCTCGATGGGGCCCTGGGACGGGAGGCGAGCCCCGGCTGCATCAGCGTCGTGCACTTCCCCGCCTATGTCTTCGAGCGCATCCCCCAGGCCGCTTACCACATCGGCCGGGTGATGTTCGAGACGGATGGGCTGCCGGCCGAGTGGGTGGCCAAGTGCAACCAGATGGACGAGATCTGGGTGCCCACCGACTTCAACCTGCAGACCTTCCGGGATGCCGGTGTGACGGCGAAGCTGTTCAAGGTGCCCGGCGGGATCGACACCGATCGATTCCGCCCGGGATACGAGCCCTTGCCGATCCCGGGCGCCCGGGGCACGGTGTTCCTGTCCATCTTCGAGTGGATCTACCGCAAGGGATGGGACGTGTTGCTGCGGGCGTGGGCCCAGGCATTCGATCCGGACGATGACGTCAGCCTGGTGTTGCGCACCTATCCCGTCAACGCGGTCGATGCCGATGCCCGGGAGGAGATCGAGCGTCGTATCGATCGCTTCCTGGCGGAGGAATTGGGCCTACGGCGGGGCCAGGTAGCCCCCATCATCGTCCTGGGCGAGCAGGTTCCGGAGGAGGACATGCCACGGCTGTTCGCGGCCGCCACGGCCTATGTGGCACCATCCCGGGGTGAGGGATGGGGACGGCCGCACATGCAGGCCATGGCCTGTGGGCTGCCGGTCATCGCCACCCGCTGGAGCGGAAACCTGGAGTTCATGAACGACGAGAACAGCCTGCTGATCGACATCGAGGGGCTGGTGGAGATCGACGAGCGGGCGGAGATCCCCTTCTATCGGGGGCAGCGATGGGCGGAGCCGTCGGCAGATCACCTGGCCCGACTCATGCGTCAAGTGGTCTCACACCCCGAAGAGATGGCGCGAATCGGCCAGCGGGCTCGTGAGGACATGGTGCAGCGCTGGCGGTGGGAGAAGGTCGCGGCCATCGCCGCGGAGCGGCTGCGGGAGATCCAGGATGGCCTGGCCACGCGAGGCCGAGAGGTTGGGACGCTCGAGGATCGGCCGCCGGCGGTGCGCTGGGAGGGCTCTCAGTTCGTCCACCACTCCCTGGCGTTGGTCAACCGGGAGCTGTGTCTGCAGTTGTTGGATGCCGGATGTGAGCTGTCCATCATCCCGTATGAGCCGGATCAATTTGGACCGGAGGCGGACCCGCGCTTCCACAAGTTGGCGGAGCGGGTGAATGCCCCCCTCTCCCGGCCGGCCGATGTCCACGTGCGCCATCAGTGGCCGCCGAAACTCACCCCGCCGGAAGAGGGGCACTGGGTCATCATGCAGCCCTGGGAGTTCGGCAGCCTGCCCAAGGAATGGGTCGAGGTCATGAGCACCCAGGTGGATGAGGTCTGGACGTACACCTCCTACGTACGTGATTGCTATATCCGCAGCGGGGTTCCCGCCGATCGGGTGCATGTGGTGCCCCTGGGCGTGGATGTCGAGAGATTCCGGCCGGATGTGCCGCCGTTCCCCCTGCAGACGAAGAAGCGGTTCAAGTTCCTCTTTGTGGGCGGCACCATCTCTCGCAAGGGGATCGATATCCTGCTGGACGCCTACATGAACGCCTTCACCGCCGAGGATGACGTGTGTCTGGTGATCAAAGACATGGGAGGGAGCTCGTTCTATAAGGGGCAGACGGCCCAAGATCTCATCGCCAAGTGCCGGGCCACGCCGAACGCGCCAGAGATCGAGTACATCGATCGCACGTTGAGCGATGAGGAACTGGTGGGATTGTACACCGCCTGTGATTGCTTGGTGCACCCGTATCGAGGGGAGGGCTTCGGCCTGCCCATCGCCGAGGCCATGGCCTGTGGGCTTCCCGTGATCGTGACCGGGCACGGGGCTGCCCTGGATTTCTGCACGGAGGAGACGGCCTATCTGATCCCGGCCCGGGTGGTGCGCCTGCCGCAGAAGCGAGTGGGAGATCTGGAGACCGTCGACTATCCGTGGTGGGCGGATCCGGATCGGGATGCCCTGAAGCAGCTCATGCGACACGTGGTGGCGAACCCGGAGGAGGCGAGGGCCAAGGGGCGGGCTGCCCGGGATCACATCCGGGAGCACTTCACCTGGGCCCACGCGGCCGAGGTGGCCCGAAAGCGCCTGCAGGAATTGCGGGATAAACCCATCCGGCGCCTGACGGCCGAGGAGGAGCAGCGGGCGGCGGCGCAGCAGGCCATGGGTGATCTGCTGGCGGCGGGTCAGGCGGCCCTGGAGCGTGGCGATCTGGAGGCGGCGGCCCGTGAGTTCGCCCGGGTGGCTGAGCAGTTCCCCGATATGGCCGCGGCGCACACGGCGTTGGGGTCCACGCTGGTCGCGCTGGGCCGGGTCGAGGAGGCGATCCCGGCGCTGCGGCGGGCGACCGAGCTGGTGCCGCAGGCCGCGGCGCTTCAGAACCAGCTGGGGGTTGCGCTGTATCAGCTTAATCGGCTGGATGAGGCGGAGGCGGCCTTCCTACGGGCACGGGAGGAGGACCCGGAGGACGTCGAGGCGATGCTGAACCTCATCGAGCTCTATCGCACCCGAGGGGACTACGCGCGGGCGACCACGGTGGTCAAGGAGGCGCTGCGCACGCACCCGAACCACGCAGACGTGTTGGCCGCCTTCGGGATCCTGTGCGCCGAGTTGGGAGACGGCGAGGGCGTGGAGATGGCGCTGCGGCGCGTTCAGGCGCTCAGCCCGCACCATCCCGTCGTGACGACGTTGCAACAGGTGCTGGTGACCGCGGGGGAGAATGGACAGGGGGTGGCGACCCCGTGATGGATCGCGAAGGGGGGCGGAAAGGCATTGTCTTCCGCCCCCCCGATCGTTGCTTTGAGATCACTGGCTCGGCGCTTGCGCCTCTGTGGCGGCCGCCTCATCCGGCAGGCGGCGGGCCTGTCCCAACATCTGTCGTTTAGCGTAGACGTCGACCAGGACGGCGAGGATAAACACGGCCCCCTTGATCACCTGCTGGTAGTAGGAGGGGACGTCCAGCAGGTTCAACCCGTTGGAGAGCGTCCCCATGATGAACGCCCCGATCACCGTGCCTGTGATGCTGCCGACGCCGCCGAAGAGGCTGGTGCCACCCAGGACCGGCGCGGCGATGGCGTCCAGCTCGAACCCGACCCCGGCCGTCGGCTGGGCGGACCAGAGCCGCGCGGTGAGGAGGATCCCGCCCAGGGCAGCCATCAGCCCGCTGATCACGTACACGATCATCGTGTCCCGGGCCACCGGGATGCCCGCCAGTCGGGCGGTCTCCGCGTTTCCCCCGATGGCTCGCAGGTGAACCCCGAAGCGCGTCTGGTTCAGGACCCAGGTGGCGATCACGAAGATCACCAGCATCACGATGATGGGCATGGGCAGGCCGAGCAGATCGCCCGTTCCCCAGAACCGGAAGCTCTCGTCCAGCCCGGCGATGGGGCGCCCCTGGGTGTACACCAGCGTGAGCCCGCGTGCCACGCCCAACATGGCCAGCGTGGCCACGAAGGGAGGAATGCCGCCCCCCACGACCATGAGCCCGTTCACGGCGCCCAGGGCCGCGCCGATACCCAGGGCCGTCAGGATGCCCGGGTAGGTGCCCCATCCCTGCCTCACCGCCAGCCCGGCCGCCAGCGCCCCGCATAGCGCCATCACCGAGCCGACCGAGAGGTCGATGCCGGCGGTGAGCAGCGTGTACGTCATCCCGATGGCCACGATGGCCAGGATGGACGTCTGGAGGGCGATGTTCAGCAGGTTGGATGACGTCAGGAAGCGATCGGACAACGTGGCGAAGAACCCGATCATGAGCAGCAGGACCAGGAGCACCGTTCCCTGGCGTAGCAATGGGCGCAGTCGCTTGAGCACCGTCCTACCCTCCCGTCGCCGCGCGCATGATCGCGTCCTGGGTGGCCTCCGCCCGGGGAAGCTCCGCCGTGATCCGCCCCTCGTGCATCACCAGGATCCGATCGCTGACGCCCAGGATCTCCGGTAGCTCAGAGGAGATCATGAGGAGGCCGACGCCCTCCTGCGCCAGCTGTCCCATCAGGGCGTGGATCTCCGCTTTGGCTCCCACATCAATGCCCCGGGTGGGCTCGTCCAGGATCAAAATCTTCGGCTCCAAAGTGAGCCAGCGGGCGATCACCACCTTCTGTTGATTCCCGCCGCTCAGGTTGCGCACTCGCTGCATCAATCCCGGCGTCCGGATGTCCAGCCGTTCCACGTAGGTCTGGGCTATCTCGTCCATGTGGCCGAAGTCCAGGACCCCCATGTGGGATAATTGGGGAAGCTGGCTGATGGTGATGTTGAAGCGCACGGCCATGTCCAGGAATAGCCCCTGGGCCTTCCGGTCCTCTGGCACGAGCCCCATTCCCAACCGGATGGCCGTCTGGGGGGAGTCAATGGTCACCGGTTGCCCGTCGATCCAGATCCGTCCCCGATCGATGGGATCAATGCCGAAGAGCGCCCGGGCCAGTTCCGTGCGGCCGGCGCCCACCAGCCCGGCCACGCCTACGATCTCGCCCCTCCGCAACTCGAAGGTGATGTCGTGCAGCACGCCCGCCTGAGACAACCCCTCCACCCGCAGGACCACATCCCCGACGGTCGTGTCGACCTTGGGATACATCTCGCCCAGCTGGCGGCCCACCATCATCCGGACCACGTCGTCGGGCCTCACCTCCTGGATCGGCTTGGTGGCGACCCATCGCCCATCGCGCAGGACGGTGACCCGATCAGCGACCTCGAAGACCTCCTCCAGCCGGTGCGTGATGAAGATGATGGAGACCCCCTGCTCTCGGAGCGAGCGCATCACGCGAAACAGGGTCTCGGTCTCCCGCTCGGTCAGCGCGCTGGTAGGCTCATCCATGACCAGGAGGTCCGCCTTCAGGGACAGCGCCTTGGCGATCTCCACCATCTGCTGTTCAGCGATGGATAGCGCCGTCAGCGGGGTCGTGGGATCCAGGCGGAGGCCGAGTTGGTGAAGCTCGCGGGCGGCCTCCTGGTAGAGGCGTCTCCAGTTCACCGTGCCGGGCAAAGCTCCGGCGGGCTCACGGCCGAGGAAGATGTTTTGGCCGACGTTCAGCGCGGAGATCAGGGCCAGCTCCTGGTGGATGATGCTGATCCCCAGCGCCTGGGCGTCGGCCGGGGTCTCGATGCGGACGGGGCGGCCGTGTAGGAGGATGCTCCCCTGGTCGGGAAGGAGGGCCCCGGTCAGGATGTTCATCAGGGTGGTTTTGCCCGCCCCGTTCTCCCCGACCAGCGCGTGGATTTCGCCTTTGGCCACCTCCAGCGTGACATCGTCCAACGCCTGCACGCCGGGGAAGGCCTTCGAGATGTGCTCCATGCGGAGCAGCGGTTGATCGCTCATCGTGGTAGCCAGCGCTCCTTGAGAGTGCGTCTGAACATTCACTTTTCGGCCCTTTCCGCAGGGACCTCCGGGCCTCTCCTCAGCGGGAGCGACGGGATTTCTGAAACACGCCCTGAGAGCGTGTCTGAAAGTTTACCGGCAAGATGTCTGAGGGTCTCCCTCAACGACTAACTCCACAGGGGGAGGTGTGGAGGGGGCCTCCCCTCCACGGAAAACCCCGCTTTTCCGGCCTGCACCTGCCTTTCTCGGCCCTTCCCGAAGGACCTAGGCCAAGGCCAGGCAGGTCGAAGGCAAAAGAGGGACTTTTTCCGGAGGGGCGGAG
>JAADGJ010000077.1:0-3758 GCA_013152435.1 Chloroflexota bacterium
CGCAGCGGAGCTGCGCCGCCGCCACCACCCACCCCCAGGTCCCCCCTCCCAGCGAAGCGGATTGGGGAGGGGGGACGACAGGGGGGTGGGGTACGTCTGGCCACGTTGTATGCTGGAGGAAACCGAGAAGATGCGTATACAGACACGACACCTTGCCTCGTCCCTGCAGGCGCCATGTATGCCAATATGAACGTTGGACTTTGAAAAGGTCCTGCTATAGGAGCGCGAGCACTTGACAGCCCAACGCAAAGGTGCTACACTTTTGGTGCTTCCTCTTCTCTGATGTGAATCCGTTGGATGGTTCCATCTCGATCGCCTCATTCGATCGATTTCACTCATCCCGTGCAGGGGCATGATTCTCCGGTGAGGAGATTCTCTTTGAGGGGATGGTTGCAACAGTCGCATGGGCAGGCAGAGCAAGGCGTTGGTGATCTTCACCACGTCGCTCTGCCTGTTGTTTTTTGCGCTCCATTGCCGGGCGCTAAAGAAAGGAGGTGATCAAGCCGGAGACGACGCAATGTGGGACGGGGTCGCATTATGCCGATCCGATCCTGTGATGGAAACCTTCCCGTATGCATCCTGATGTTGCCTCTTGTCGGCAGCGGAGCGGATGCGGGCATGGCAGATCATCTTTCTCCATGCCTTCAGTGAGCGGTAAAGTGGCACACATCTTTCGCTTAGGAGGGAATCTGATGGCCAGAAGAAGGCTCACACGACGGGAGTTTTTGCGTCTATCGGCGACCGCTGCGGCTGGTGTCGTGGCTGCGAGCTGTGCTCCTCAGCCAACTCCTGAGGCCGCTCCGGAGGCGCCAGCTGTAGAGGAGAAGAAGGAAGAAGCGCCGGCTGCCGCCCCTGCAGAGGAGATCCATGAGGCTCCCATGCTGCACGAGCTGGTCCAGCAGGGCAAGCTGCCCCCTCTGGAGGAGCGCATCCCCGCAGAGCCGCTGGTGATCGAGCCGTTTGAGACCATCGGCAAGTACGGCGGGACCTGGCACCGGTATGACACGTCCTCGTCCGGCTCCCATGTGGCCATGGCCATGTACGGGTACTCCCTGGTTCACTGGGTCAAGGACGGCCTGGGCAAGCGCGGTGGCTTGGCCAAGAGCTGGGATTACAACGAGGACAAGACGGAGTGGACCTTCTACTTCCGCAAGGGCACCAAGTGGTCGGACGGGGAACCGTTCACCGTGGACGACATCCTCTTCTGGTGGGAGGACATGGTGCTCAACCCCGAGCATCCGGATAGCCCGCCCGACTGGGCCATCGCCGGCGGCAAGACCATGGAGCTGGAGAAGATCGACGATTACACCCTCAAGTTCAAGTTCGCCGCTCCGGCCCCGCTCCTGGCCGATCGCCTGGCCATGTGGCCCAACGGCGTCATCGCAGAGAAGGTGGTCGTCCCCAAGCACTACCTGATCCAGTTCCACCCCGACTACTCGGATGAGTACGACACCTTCGAGACCTTCGACGAGAAGCTGGACTGGCGGGTCAACCCGGAGTGCCCCGTGTTGAACCCGTGGATGCCGGTCAAGTACGAGCCGGGCGCCCGATTGATCATGGAGCGGAACCCGTACTACTACGCCGTGGACACGGCGGGGAACCAGCTTCCTTACATCGATCGCGTCGAGGTGACCTATGTGGAGAGCCTGGAGGTCTCCAAGCTGAAGGTCATCGCCGGCGAGCAGGAGTTCTGCGGCCGCCCGTGCAAGTACCAGCCGTTGAGCGAGCTGTCCCTCTTCAAGCAGAATGAGGACAAGGGCAACTACCGCACCTTCCTGTGGGACGGCGGCTCCGGCACCGGCTCCGTGTACTATCCCAACTGGAACCATCCGGATCCGGAGAAGCAGGCCGTCTATCGGGACAAGCGCTTCCGCCGGGCCCTCTCCCATGCCATCGATCGCCCCAAGATCCAGAAGGTGGTCTACTTCGGCACGGGCTTCCCGACCACCGGTACCCTGAGCCCCAAGGCGATCGAGTACAATCGCACGGAGGAGGGGAAGAAGCTGTTCGAGCAGTGGCGTGACCTGGCGGTGGAGTATGATCCCGAGAAGGCCAAGGCCCTGCTGGATGAGATGGGGGTGGTCGATCAGGATGGCGACGGCTATCGAGAGCTGCCCAGCGGCAAGAAGCTGGAGCTGCGCATCGATATGAGCGCCGAGGCCTCCCGCGAGTACAGCCTGTGCTCGGAGATCGTCAAGGAGAACTGGGAGGCGGTCGGTCTGAAGACCATCCTGAACCCGGTGCCCGGCGAGCAGTTGGGCGTCCTGGAGACCAGCGCCGAGTTCGACATCCGCAATAGCTGGGAGGTCGGAGACGGCCCCAACCACCTGGTGTACCCGCAGTGGTTCGTGCCTATCGGGAATCAGCGCTGGGCGCCGCTGTACGGGGCCTGGTACTCCGTGAAGGGCACGGACAAGGAGGGCACCGAGCTGGACAAGGATCCCCGGGATCGAACGCCGCCGCGCGACGAGCCGCCGGCGGATGGGCCTGTCGCCCGCCTGCAGGCGCTGTATGACAAGGCCAAGATCGAGCCCGACGATGAGAAGCGGGAGCAGCTGGTCTTCGAGATGATGAAGATCCACATCGAGGAAGGCCCCTTCTTCATCGGGACGGTGGCCAACATCCCGACCATCGTCGTGGCCAAGAAGAACGTGGGGAACGTGCCCACACGAGAGCAGCTGGGGCTGGGCGGCTTCACCAACCCGTGGATCATGGTCTACTTCGGCGCTGTCTACCCCGAGCAGTTCTTCTTCAAGGACATCTAAGCCGACAGGCTGAAGCGGAGCAATGGGGAGGGGGAAATCCTCTCCCCATTGTTACAAAAGCCCCTGAGTGCGTGTCTGAGGAGCCCTGTTGCTCCTGTTACGGGGAGACCTGGAGGGGCGAAGCCCCTCCGGAAAGAGCCCTTCTTCCGCCTTCGACCTGCCCGGCCTCGGCTCAGGTCCTTCGGGAAGGGCCGAGAAAGGCAGGTGCAGGCCGGAAAAGTGGGGTTTCTGTGGAGGGGAGTTCCTCTCCACACCTCCCCCTGCAGAGCTGGTATCTGAGGGAGCTCCTCAGGGCATGTTTGAGAAATGCCGTTGCCCCTACTATGGGGAGGTCCGGAGGGGCGAAGCCCCTCCGGAAAGAGTCCATCTTCCGCCTTCGACCTGCCCGGCCTCGGCTCAGGTCCTTCGGGAAGGGCCGAGAAAGGCAGGTGCAGGTCGGAAAAGTGGGGTTCCCATGGAGAGGGGGACTCTCCACACCAAATTTTCAGATACGCTCTCAGACGCGCATTCAGGTCATAAGCGAGGCTGTGGGTTGAGGCGGGCTTCTTGCCCGCCGTCTGGTGTCCAGTGAATCAGGAGAGGATGGTTTCGGCGAGTTCTTCCAAGTGGGCCGGTCTGAACGGCGTGGAGAGTTAGACCAATGGCTGCATACCTTGCTCGACGTTTCCTTTATATGATCACGACGTTGTTCTTCGTTTCCATCATCGGCTTTATCATCATCAACCTGCCTCCCGGGACTTATCTGGATGTGTATAGAGCCCAGCGGCAGATGCAGGGGACCAGCACGGCGAAGGAGGAGATCGAGGCGCTCAAGCGGCGGTACGCGCTCGATCGGCCGCTGTACGTGCAGTACTGGAAGTGGATCTCGGGCTTTGTGCGTGGTGACTTCGGGCGCTCCTTCGAGTACAACCGGGAGGTGAGCGACCTGATCTGGGAGCGATTGGGATACACAGCGCTCATCTCCTTCTCCACATTGCTCTTCACCTGGATGGT
>JAADGJ010000077.1:3829-23288 GCA_013152435.1 Chloroflexota bacterium
TGGCCGGGCTTTCGATCCCCAACTTCATGTTGGCCCTGATCCTCATGGTCGTCGCCCAGAGGACGTTCGGCCAGTCTGTGGGCGGGCTGTTCTCCCGGGAGTACATGGATGCCCCCTGGAGTCTGGCCAAGTTCATCGACTTCCTGAAGCATCTCTGGGTCCCCGTTGTGGTCGTGGGTACGTCAGGGACGGCGGGGCTGATCCGCATGATGCGTGGGAATCTGCTGGACATCCTGAACATGCAGTACATCCAGGCCGCTCGCGCCCGGGGGTTGCCGGAGTCCAAGGTGATCGTCAAGCATGCCGTCCGGAACGCGATCCATCCCCTCATCATGCTGTTGGGGATGAGCTTGCCCGGCATCATCTCCGGCTCCACCGTGGTGGCGATCGTGCTCAGCCTGCCGACCACCGGGCCGCTGTATTTCAACGCGCTGCGGCAACAGGACATGTTTCTGGCCGGAACATTCCTTCTGTTCCTGTCGGTCATGCTGGTGATCGGGAACTTCCTGGCCGATCTCCTCCTGGCCTGGGTGGATCCCCGTATCCGGTTCGAATGACGTGCCGCCTGAAGGGTGGCCTCCTCAGCTTGCTCTTTCCCTCTTCCTCGGGAGGGGGAATTCCCACAGAACCTGGTTGATGAAGAGGATGGGTTATGGCCGAACAAGCTGTCCAGATATCACCACCCCTGGAAGAGGTTCCGACCCACGAGGAAACCGTGCCGGAAGTGGGGCGAATGTCCCTGTGGCAGCTCACGTGGCGCCGCTTCCTGCGGAATCGCCTGGCCGTCGGCGGTGGTATCGTGTTGATCCTGTTCTACCTCATGATCATCTTCGCCGACTTCCTGGCCCCCTATGATTACCTGAAGATCCAGGAAGACTACATTTTCATGCCGCCTCAGCGGATCCATTTCATCGACCGTGAGGGGAATTTCCACCTGCGCCCGTTCGTCTACGGGGTGGAGACGACCCTGGATATGGAGAATCTGGAGTGGATCCATAAGCCGGATTATAGCAAGAAGTACTTTGTGCGCTTTTTCGTGCGTGGGAGGCCCTACAAGCTTTTGGGGCTGTTCCCGACCGATGTGCACCTGTTCGGCGTCGATGAGCCGGGGACCATCTTCCTCTTTGGGACGGACCGGGTGGGGCGGGATATGCTCTCTCGCATCATCTTCGGCGGCCGCGTGTCCCTCACGGTGGGGCTGATCGGCGTGGCACTGACCATCTTCTTCGGCTCCGCCCTGGGCACGGCCTCCGGGTATTTCGGCGGCATGACGGACACCATCATGCAGCGCGTGATCGAGTTGCTGATGTCCTTCCCCACCATCCCGCTGTGGGCGGCGCTGGCGGCCGCGTTGCCGCCCGACTGGTCCACGGTCAAGAGGTATTTCGCCATCTCGATCATCCTCTCGCTGGTGGGGTGGACCGGGCTGGCGCGCCAGGTGCGGGCCAAGGTGCTGGCCTATCGGGAGATGGATTACACCTCGGCGGCGCGGGCGGCGGGGGCCTCGGACTGGCGCATCATCTTCGTGCACATGCTTCCCAACGCGCTGAGCCACATCATCGTCGTGGCCACCCTCTCGATCCCGGGCATGATCCTGGCGGAGACGGCCCTGAGCTTCCTGGGGTTGGGCATTCAGCCGCCCATGGTGAGCTGGGGCGTGTTGCTCGAGGATGCCCAGACGGTCAGTGTGGTCGTCCAGCACCCCTGGCTCATGATCCCGGGCCTCTTCGTCATCGTCGCCGTGTTGTGCTTCAACTTCGTGGGCGACGGCCTGCGTGACGCGGCCGACCCGTTTGCGATCTAGCGAAGGTCCGCTTTGTGTCGCCGGACTGTTGTTCGGCGGGAGCTTAGGTCATAGGCCAGAGCCTCGCCCCAACCGAGCAAGGAAGGGCTGAGAAAAGTCCTTAAGTTGATGCGAATGGGGCGAGGGAGATGAAAGGGGATGGGGAACGGCCCGCTATGCCTTCCCTGAGCTGGTGGAGCTCCCATGCTCCGCCCTCGTCCGCTGTCATATCGTGGCACAGGAGGAATGGCGTTGGAACGGGATGAGATCCTACGAGTGGAGGATTTGCGGGTCCACTTTTTCACCCAGGAGGGCCTGGTGCGAGCGGTGGACGGTGCCAGCTTCGTCGTGAGGAGGGGGGAGGTGCTGGGCATCGTCGGCGAGAGCGGGTGCGGGAAGAGCGTCACGGCCCAGGCGATCCTGAGGATTGTCCCGCCTCCGGGGGAGATCGTGGGTGGGAAGATCTTTTATCACCGCCGGATCAACGGCGATGGGTCTGGCGCCATGACCCAGGTGATCGATCTCACGGAGTTGCCCCCCCGTGGGCGGGAGATGCGGGAGATTCGCGGCGGCGAGATCTCCATGGTGTTTCAGGAGCCCATGACCTCCCTGGACCCGGTGTACACCATCGGGGATCAGATCATGGAGGCCATCACGTTGCATCAAAAGGTGACCAAGGCGGAGGCGCGAGAGCGGGCCATCGAGATGCTGCACCGGGTGGGGCTGCCCCAGCCCGCTGAGATGGTCGACAGTTACCCGCACCAGCTGAGCGGCGGGATGCGTCAGCGGGTGATGATCGCCATCGCGCTCAGCTGCAATCCCAGCCTGCTCATCGCAGATGAGCCCACGACCGCGTTGGACGTGACGACCGAGGCTCAGATCCTGGAGCTGATGAAGGATTTGCAGCGGGAGATGGGGACGACCATCGTGCTCATCACGCATAACCTGGGCGTCATCGCCGAGATGTGTGACGACGTCATCGTCATGTACCTGGGCAAGGTGGTCGAGCATGCGGACGTGGATTCCCTTTTCTTCAACCCGCAGCATCCCTACACCCGGGCGCTGTTGAAGTCCATCCCTCGCATCGAGGCGACGACCCGGGAGCGTCTGCAACCCATCCGTGGGATCGTGCCGGACCCATACGCCGTTCCCAGTGGGTGTCCCTTCTGGCCGCGCTGCGATGATTTCATGCCGGGGATCTGTGATCGCGAGGAGCCCGCCTACATCTCTATCGAGCCGGGCCACGAGGTGCGTTGCCATCTATACGATACGGAGAGGGAAGTCCATGCCCAGGCCAGCGCAGGATGAGATCCTATTAGAGGTTCGTGATCTGAAGAAGCACTTCCCCATCCGCCGAGGCTTCCTGCGGAAGACGGTCGGGTATGTGAAGGCGGTGGACGGAGTTTCCTTCTACATCAAGCGGGGGGAGACGTTCGGCCTGGTGGGGGAGAGCGGATGTGGCAAGTCCACCACCGGGCGTTGTCTCCTGCGGCTCATCGAGCCTACCAGCGGGGAGATCGTCTTCCATGATGAGGAGGCCGGGCCGCTCCACATCGAGCAGTTGGGCAAGGAGGAGATGAGGCGGCTGCGGCGGAACATGCAGATCATCTTCCAGGACCCCTACTCCTCCCTGAATCCCCGCCTGACCCTGAAGCGGATCGTGGGGGAGCCGCTCATCGTGAACAAGGTGGCCCAGGGTAGGGAGCTGGAGGATCGGGTGGCGGAGCTGTTGCGGGCGGTGGGATTGCGTCCGGAGTACATGGATCGATACCCGCATGCCTTCAGCGGTGGGCAGCGTCAGCGGATCAGCCTGGCCCGGGCATTGGCGCTGAATCCCAAGTTCATCGTCGCCGACGAGCCGGTCTCCGCCCTGGATGTCTCCGTGCAGGCGCAGGTGCTGAACCTGATGGAGGATTTGCAGGAGCAGTTCGATCTCACTTACCTGTTCATCGCCCACGATCTGAGCGTGGTGAAGCATATCAGCGATCGGGTGGCCGTGATGTACGTGGGCAAGCTCGTGGAGAGCGCCGAGACGAATGAGCTGTTCACGAATCCCAAGCATCCCTACACCGAGGCGCTCATGTCGGCCGTCCCCAAGCCCAACCCTCGTATCCGGTCGCGCCGGATCGTGCTCACGGGCGAGGTGGCGAGCCCGGCCAATCCGCCGTCCGGCTGTTACTTCCACCCCCGATGCCGCTACGCCCAGGATATCTGCCGGGTGGAGGAGCCCCAGCTGCGGGAGATCACCCCGGAGCATTTCGTGAGCTGTCATCTCGCCGAGGAGCTGGAGTTGCGAGGGGTCGTGTAACCCGAGAGGAAATCGGATGGCACGTTACGTGCTGGGGTATCTGCTGTGGGGCATCTCCACGGCCCTCGCCGTCCTCGACGTGTTGGTCAGCCGGGGAATGCTCATGCGGCTCTTTTCGATCACCGGCGCGGGGCGTTGGGTGTTGGGGGCTATCGATCGGTTCGGCGTGTTCATCCTGGGGTTGATCGGCTTTGCCTTCGTGCTGTACTGCGAGTACTACTACCGGGAGGGGGTCAGACGGCGTGTGCTGGGGCGGCGGTTCGCTCGGGTGACGGCCATCGAGGTGGCCGTGCTCGTGGTGGCCTATCTGGTCTCCCTCATCATCCGGTGATCGGGGCCGTCCGCCCTGATCGCCGCCAGCGTGGGTACCCGGCGCTCGGGAGGCGCTGGGTACTTGTGTTTTGGTGCGGGAGCTCGCCAACGGATGTCTCCACGTGTACCTGCCCATCCGTGCTCCAAGCGGACCGTTGTCCGCTTTGAGTCGCCGGACTGTTGTCCGGCGGGAGCTTAGAGTGTGCCTGAGAGATGTCGTTGCTTCTGCTGTGGGGAGCCTCTCCGGAAAAAGCCTTCCTCCCGCCTTCGACCTGCCCGGCCTCGGCCCGGGTCCTCCGGAAAGGGCCGAGAAAGGCAGGTGCAGGCCGGAAAAGCGGGGTTTTCCGTGGAGGGGCTCTCCCCTCCACGCCTCTCCCTGTGGAGCTGGTCGTTGAGGGAGAGCCTCAGACACCCTGCCGGTAAATTCTTGGGCCATAGGCCGGAGCCGGAGCCTCAACTGGGCGGGGGTATCCCCACCGCTCCGGTTTTTGACCTGCCTGGTTGGGGCCTGGGCTGGTGGCTTCTGGCCCGCAGGGCAGGTAACGGGCTGAAAAGAGGAGAGGAATGATGCCGCATCTGTTGGTTACACAGCTTCGGTTCGCACGCGATGAGCTGGTCCGCTGCCTGGACGGGATCTCGGACGAGGATGCCCGCCGGCGTCTGGGGCCCATGAACTGCATCAGCTGGATCATCGGACACCTGGCCAATCAGGAGCACGCATATTGGGTGCAGTGGGCGCAGGGGCGGAACCTGGCGCCGGATCTGCATGAGCGGGTGGGCTCGGGGCGTCCTCCTAGTACGCCGCCGCTGGATGAGATGTGGGCCATCTGGCGTCGGGTCACCCGGGCGGCCGATGAGTACCTGGACACGCTGACGCCGGAGCGGATGCAGACGTATCTGGAGCGAGAGGGTCGGCCGCTGCGGGAGAACATCGGCACCATGCTGCTGCGCAACATCTACCACTACTGGTTTCACATCGGCGAGGCGCACGCTATCCGCCAGCAGCTGGGGCATACGAACCTGCCCGAGTTCGTGGGCGATATGTCGCAGGTGGCTTACCGACCGGAGTGACGCGGCGGCGGGCTGGCAGTCTCGCGTCGCAGGGGAGCGGGCCGGGGCGTGTGGGCCGGATCATGGGTCTCACACGCCCCGCATGTGTCTACATGGCCCAGTCCATGGGCGTCGGTGACGTGAAGTCCGAGGTGACGGGCACCGGGTGGCCCTCCATGAAGGACGTCTGTATGGCGTCGAGGATCTCGACCACGTGGGCGGCCTGTGCGCCCGTGGCCCGTTGCGGTCGCCCCTCCGCGATGGCGTCCACCATCTCCACCACGGCCCGGCTCCACTCCGTGCCTGGGTATGGCTCCTTCACCAGCGGGATGGGCTCATAGGGCTCCCCGTATCGGGCGAACTCCACGGCCGCCGCGAAGTTTTGCCAGCTGCCCAGGTAGAGCGAGCCCAGGTCGCCGTGGAACTCGATCCCCTTCTGCTTGCTGTGGTGTCCGACGTAGAAGTTGGTGGTCAGGCGGACCACCGTGCCGTTGGCGAGCTCGATGGCCGCCACGACGAAGTCCGGCGTGTCGATGTGGAAGGAGGTGCCGATCGTGGTATTCCGATCGGGATACACCACCTTCCCATAGGCGACTACCTTTCGCGCCGGGCCGAAGATGGTGGTGAGCACGGTCAGCGGATACACGCCCACGTCGAAGAGGGCGCCTACCTGGTAGAACGGCTTGGGATTCGGGTGCCAGGATTCGATGCGCCCGTGGTTGACCTCCGCGTAGACCACCCGCACGGGGCCCAGGCGTCCCTCCCGGATGAGCTTCCAGGCCGTCTGTTGGGCCTCCCCCATAAATGTGATGGGAGCACAGCTCAGCCGCAGTCCTCTCTCCTCGGCCAGATCCACCAACGCTTTGGCCTCGGCGTACGTCATGGCCAGCGGCTTCTCGCTGTGCACATGCTTGCCCGCGTTCAGGCATTGGGTGATCACCGCCGGGTGTGCGTGATGGATCGTCAAATTGATGACGATATCCACCGCGTCGTCGGTCAGCAGATCTTCCAGTGAGGCGTAGGCTCTTCCGCCGTGTTGGGCGACGAACTCCTCCGCCCGCTGCGGGATCAGGTCGTATGCGCCCGTCAGGACGATGTGCTCGTACGGCTTGAGCGTCTCAGCGTAGGGCCCCGCGATGTTCCCGCAGCCGACGATGGCTACTCCGGTCTTTCCGTCGATCATGGTTCGCTCCTGATGGAAATGGTCCTGCTCTTTGTAGGGACCGGATCACCCGGCCCACCACATGTGGAGAACATGTAGAGCGGCTTTCCATAGCCGTCCATCGTCCGTCATACCCTGGCGAACGATGGATGGGTAAGAAACCCGTCTACCGTATGCGAAGGGCGTGTAGAGCGGCTTTCCATAGCCGCGCATCGTCCGATCATCAGACCTCGACGATCTTGTGCTCGATGAGCCAGGTGAGCGCCTCGTGGACGGCCTGGAGCGAGGAGTACCGCGGCCGGTAGCGGATCAGGCGCTCCGCCTTGGCGATGCTGCAGTTGGGGCTATGGGCGATGTGGTCCCATGTGGCCTGAGCCTCCTCCTCGGTGACCGTCTTACGCCACTCCTCCCAGGGGAGGAAGCGCAGCCGGGCGGGCTGGCCGAACCATCCGGCCACCGCCTCCGCATACCCGCGCAGCGTCAACGCCCTGGGGGAGACCACGTGAAAGCTCTCCCCCACAGCGGCGCTCCAATGGGCGATGGCCTGCATGAACGCCTGGGCCACGTCATCCGCGTGCACATGGTGTACCGTCTCCATGCCGATGTTGGGCAGCGCCAGCTCCTCGCCCCGTGCCAGCTTTGCGAAGACCTGCGGATTGAAGTTCCCCGCCGGGTTCAGCGGGACCCATCCGGGGCCTACGATGTGCCCGGGGTGCAGGATGGTGGCGGGGAATCCATGGCGCCGAGCCTCGTCGAGCAGATAGGCCTCGATAGCGGCCTTCTGCGTGCCGTACTCGCCCCAGGGGCGCCGGGGCTGCTCCTCGGTGATCGGGACCTCCACGCTGGGGCCGTGGACCCAGATGGTGCCGCAGTGCAGGAAGTGCTGTACCCGTCCTCGCAGCGCTTCCACCAGATGTTGGGCGCTTTCCAGTTGGAAGCAGATCATGTCGATCACCACGTCCGGCCGGAGATCTCGCACCCGGGCGCCGAAGGTGCCCGCGGCCTCCTCCGCCTTCCGATCCACCACGACCTGCCGCACGGATTTCCAGGCCCCATGCGGGTGGTAAGGCTCCCTCTGCCCCCGGCTGAGGTTGATCACCTCATGTCCGGCTTCGACCAGCCGGGGCACTAGGTATGTGCCCACGTGTCCCGTGCCACCGATGATGACCACACGCATCGTCGTTCACCTCCTGCGTCGTAAGTGGAGAGAAGATTTTCCGCTTTCTGCCCTTTGCCTACTTGGGCCCGGCCTGAGCGCGTGTTTGAGAAATCCGTTGCTCCTACTTGAGGAGGCCCGGAGGGGGAACCCTCTCCGGAAGAAGCCTTTCCCCGCTCTGACCTGCCAGGCTTCGGCCAAAGCCTTGCGGAAGGGGCCGAGAAGGGCAGGCGCAGGCCAGGAAAGTGGGGTTTTCATGGAGGGGGGACCCCCTCCATGCCTCCCCCTGTGGAGCGTTGTCGCTGAAAGACGCCTTCAGACACCTGGCTGGTAACTGTTCAAATACGCTCTGAGCTCCCTCCCAAGGCTTGGGAACGGCGGGCAAGGGGGGAAGCGGTTTCATGAGCTGTAGTGAAGGGCGTTAGATCTCCTGAGCTGCGGGATCAAGCGGGAGTCGGATGGGGCGCCCTCCCTCCAATGAGGATTGCCGGATGGCCAGGATGATCTCCTGATCCAGGCGTGCCTGGTGAGGGCCGTAAGTGGGCTCGGTGTCATGGCGCACCGCGTCCACCAGGCTCATCAGACAGCCTGCCACGCCGATCTCGTCATCGTGCCACTGCATGCCGTGCCCCTGCCGGGCGGGGCGGAATGGGTTGTCCCATCGCACGATGGGCAGATCCGGATCGCCCGTGTGGGCGACCATGGCCTCCAGGGCGCCGCCGTCCACGCGCTCCCAGCGGCGTTCCAGCGTGATGAAGCGCGGCGCCTCACCGCCGGGCGCGAGCAGCGTCAGCCACTCCTGCACGTTCAGCCCCACGCCCACCGTGATCCCCATCCCCTTCTCCGCCAGGAACCGGCTGCTCCGCCACCAACGCAACGGGGAGTCGTAGCCCACGTTCGTCCAGTGGAAGATGCCCAGCCGGCCGTCCTCGAACTCGATGATGCCGTGTTCCTGGGTCTCGGTCCGGGGGGCGGTCTGGTTGGCCAGCCGGGACCAGTGGGAGGCCAGCTCGTACTGACGGACGGCGCCGGTCACCTGAACGGGCTTGGCGTCGAAGCCCAGGTAGCTGCGCATGACGCTGACGCCGTGATAGCCGTGGCCGGCGAAGTCGTTAAACGACGTGTGGACGCGGCCGAACAGGCCGGAGGCGATCAGCTTGAGCTTGATCTGCTCCAGGGGGCGGCGGTGGAACTGTTCGGCTACCTCGATCTTCAGCTCCCGCTCGGAGGCGGCCTGGATGATGGCGTCCGCCTCGCTCAGCTTGTGCGCGATGGGCGTCTCCAGGAGCACGTGCAGTCCGCTTTCCACGGCCATCCGTCCCACCTGCCCGTTGGCCTGATAGGCGACGGAGACGATGCCGATCTGTGGAGCGGTCTCCCGGATCATCCGGTCCATGTGGGTGTACCAGGGCACCTCCAGGCTTTCGCCCAGCCGACGGGCGGAATCGGGGCTGCGCCCCCAGACGGCGACCAGCGTGACCTCCTGGGACAGGGCCTTCAGCAGGGGGCCGTACATGTAGTCGGATCGGCGGGCGGTGCCGATGATCGCCACGCGTAGCGGATCTTGGGCAGATGTCATGTTCACCTCCTGGCCGCATTGTACCACAAGGGAGGTGGTTTGGCTCCCCTTGCACGAACGGGGATTCTGGGGCACACTCTCTGGGAAACGATCACAGGAGGAGATCCTATGGGAGGCGACATGCGAGTCCTGGCCCTTGGCGACTATACCAATGTGCGGTTCCATCCGTTTCGGGGGGTGGACGATCAGCTGAAGGAGATCCTATCCCACGTAGGGTGTGAGGTGGTCTGCACAGAGGATCGAGATGCGCTTCTGTTGGAGAATCTGTCCGGGTATGAGGTGTGCGTCTCCTATACGGACGCCGGTGAACAACGGCTCACGGCCGCGCAGATGGCCGGGCTCCTGCAGTTCATCGCCTCCGGCGGAGGCTTCGTCGTCATTCACGCCGGCCTCTTCGGGGAGAACATGGAGTATCGCCACCTCGTGGGCGCTCGCTTCGTCGAGCATCCGCCTCGGCAGGCCCTCTCTATCGTGGTCTCAGACCCTAACCACCCGATCATGGAGGGGGTGTCGGACTTTGTGATCGAGGATGAGCTATATCTGTTCGAGTTCGTGCAACCCAATGACCTGCATGTCATCGCGGAGTGCCAGTTCGAGGGGAAACGCTATCCGAACGCCTGGGTGCGTCCCTTTGGCCTTGGGCGTGTGGCCTACCTGGCGCTCGGGCACTCCCTGGAATCGTTCCAAAATGAGATGTTCGCGAGGATGGTGGCCAACGCCGTGTTGTGGGCCGGGGCCGCCCGCGAGCGCCCCGAACCTGTGTTACAATAGAGGGCACCCTCACAAGATCGCATCGGTCGGAGCTTCGATCAGGCAGGTCCAAGGCCTATCTCGCCGTCCAGGAAACTCGCTTTCCTCCGGGATCCTCCCAGCGCTTCCATCGAGCGGGGATACACGACCTGGCCTCGCCTGAGCTGGATGGGCTTTCCCGGGAGGGGGATAATGGCACGTTATCAGGTCTACTTGGAGGTTCACAGCGATGGGAGGTGCATGGCTCATGTGCCCGAGTTACCCGGCTGCTTCGCCAGAGCGCCGACCCGGGATGAGGCGCTGAGCCGAATCGTCGCCGCGATCGGCGATTATCACGCCTGGCTGCGCCGTCACGGCGAGCTTGTCCCGCCTACGGATGTCCCCATCGAGACCGAGGTCGCTGGCGAGAGCCTCGGCTTTGGCCCCTTTGATCCAGGAGACGCCGCTGCCCTTTTCCCGCCCGATCAAACACCCATCACCCCAGATGAGATGGAGCACCTCTTCCGTCTTATGGGCCATGCTCGCGCCGATCTGTTGGCTCTGGTCCGTGATCTGCCTGACGATCTCCTGGATTGGCAGCCCACCTCGCGGTCCCTCAGCATCCGTCGCCTGTTGCGTCACATCGGCGACGCCGAGGAGTGGTACGTCTCCCGTCTGGTATCCCCGGAGACGCTGCCTCCGGAGTGGGAGCATGACGAGGACCTGCTCCTCTTCCAGTTCCTGGAGATGGAGCGGCGTACCGCCATAGCCCGGCTGCGCCAGCTCACCGATGAGGAACGATCGCAGGTGTTCTATCCCGCTCACTGGACGCGACATCCCGAAGAGCCGTGGACGGCGCGCAAGGTTCTGCGGCGTTTCCTGGAGCACGAGCGGGAGCACACGGCGCAGGTGCGAGAGATCCTGGTCGCCCGGATACGTCACCTGCTCGCCCGTCTGGCGATGGAGCGCGCCAGCCTGCTGGAGCTGCTCCTGGGGCTGGACGAGCGGGTACTCTCTGAGGTGCCTCTCATAGGCGACTGGACCGTCAAGGATGTGCTGGCCCACATCGCCGCCTGGGATCGTTGGGAGGATCAGGCCATGCGGCGCATGGTGGCCGGGGAGGAGCCCGATTTCTCTGCGATACAGGACTTCGACGCGGCGAACGCCGCCTTCATCGCTGTGTGGCGTGACCGATCTCTGGCTGACGTGCTGGCCGAGTTGCGAGCGGCTCGGGCGGATTGGGTGGCCTGGCTGAAGGGCCTGTCTGTCGAGGAGTTCTTCCGGCGCCGTTCCTATGCGGGATGGGATTGGTCGTTCTTCGTGACCCCATTGCGGGTCCAGTGGCAGCATGACGCCGAACACGCGGCCCAGATCGCAGCCTGGCGGGAGGCTGAAGGAGGGAACGGGGGCATAGGCCCCAAGGAGGTGCTGCTCGTCGCCCTGGAGGCTGCCCGTGAGGAGCTGTTGGCGGCCGCCGATTTGGTGCCGCCCGAGGAGAGAGCGTCGCTACCGGTTTGCGGGAATTGGACGCTCAAAGATGTATTGGGGCACGTGGCCGACTGGGATCGGCTGTGTGTGGAGGGTTTGCGCCAGGTAGTCGCCGGCCGGGTTCCTCAGATCGAGCACGTGGAAGATCTGGAGGTCTGGAACCAGGATCACGTGGAGGCTCGTCGCGATGAGCTGTGGGAGGTGGTGTGGGTCGATTTTCATATCACCCGTGCGGCGCTGTTGGAGATCCTGGAGGAGATGGACCAGGCCGACCTGGCCCGGTTCTTCCCCAGCCCCTGGGAGCCGGAGAGCACTCCCTATGATTGGGTTCATGCCTTCCTGGCCCATGACCGAGGGCATGCTCGGGACTTGCGGGGGGCGGCGGGTGGGATATCCTGACGCCTCGGGCGGTCATCCCGTTCGGACGGTCGTGTGGAACGGATGTATTGTACGGACGTGAGACGCGGAGATCGCCGCGTGTCGGACTGGGAAGGCGTCGCTGTGCTGTGTCGGAGCACGGATGGTCGATCCCTGCTGATGGTCCTACAAGGGCGCCCCGACGAGGAGCCCACATGGGCCGTGCCGGGGGGATCGATCGAGCCGGGTGAGACGCCGGAACAGGCCGCCATCCGAGAGATGAAGGAGGAGGCGGGGCTGGATGTCCACATCATGAGCCTGTACGCCGTTGTGGACGGGACGAGGGATTACGGGACGTATCGGGTGTACTATTATCACGCGGACGTCGTGGGGGGCGAGGCACGGACTCGTGATCCCGATGCCCTGATACATGCCGTGGCGTGGGTCCCCGCCGAGAGGCTCCCTGGCCTGAGCCTCAGCCATGAGGATCAGCGGTGGATCCTGTTGACGTTCATGGGGGTGCTGTGATGGATGTGGAGGCCGAACGGCGATATCTGCTGAGCGAGATCCAACAGCGTGTCGACCCTGAATATCAGTCAGGGGTCAGCATGGCGGTCCCGACCGGGCTCCAGGTCTACGGCGTGCGAGTGCCCCGCCTGCGAGAGATCGCCCGCGCCTGGTATCGTACGCACAAGGGGATTGGCCGTGAGGACCTGATGGCGCTAGTGGAGGCGTTATGGGATGGCGAGTCCCGGGAGGAGCGGGTGCTGGCCCTGATGTTGCTCC
Source organism: Chloroflexota bacterium (assembly GCA_013152435.1). Classification (NCBI taxonomy): domain Bacteria; kingdom Bacillati; phylum Chloroflexota; species Chloroflexota bacterium. The sequence goes on from JAADGJ010000077.1 coordinate 16,540, forward strand.
AGCGCTATAAGCGATGGATCCCGGCCCTGACCTGGGCGCACTTCGACCGCTGGCGTCGGGGCCTGGACAACTGGGAGCTGACCGATGGGCTTGGGGTACGGATCCTGGGGGCCTGGGTGCTGGATAATCCGGAAGCCCGGCTGCATCACTTGCGGGATCTGATCGCCGACGAGGACGTGTGGAGCCGACGGCTGGCGCTGGTGGCTACCGTGTGGCTGAACCGGGGCCGGAAGGACGTCAGCTTTCCGGATTTCACGTTGGAGCTGATGGATCGGGTGAAGGCAGAGCGTCACCCGATGATCACCAAAGCCGTCTCCTGGGCGTTGCGGGAGATGACCAAGGAACATCCGGACCGGGTGGCTGCCTATCTGGAGGAGAACCGGGACATCCTGGCCCCTCACATCGTGCGCGAGGTGGGCAACAAGCTGCGCACCGGGCTCAAAAGCGGTAAGACGAATCCTTGAAGATCGTGTTCAATCGCCGCTTGGGGAAGGTGGGAGCGTCACTTTTATAAGGTGTAGTCACTACACCTTATCATGGTGTATGTCAAGGGGGTGTGATGAGGCAGCCAGCAGACCAGGGCGGCGAAGGCGGGGAATCCAAACTGTCGAGGGCGTGGCAGGGCCGGGCCGGTGAGGTGATCAGACGGTGCTACGATCAGCAGCCTGAGGCGGAGTGGGAGCGGTTGGAGCGGCATCGCACCGAGTTCGCCGTCACCTTGCGGGCGCTGGAGGAGCACCTTCCTCCTCCGCCAGCGAAGGTGTTGGATTGCGGCGGCGGCCCCGGCCGCTACGCCATCGAGCTGGCTCGTCGTGGCTATGAGGTCACGCTCTTCGACCTCTCGGCCGGGTGCCTGCAGATGGCGCGAGAAAAGGCTGCGGAAGTCGGCGTGGCTCTGGCTGGCTACGAGCAGGGCACGGCCACCGATCTCGCCCGCTTTCCCGACGAGGCCTTCGACGTCGTGCTGCTCATGGGGCCTCTTTACCACTTGCTGGAGGAACGGGATCGTCGTCAGGCGCTGGCCGAAGCCCGGCGGGTGCTGAGATCCGGCGGTCCTCTCTTCGCGGCCTTCATCTCCCGCTACGCGCCGATCCGCTACGCCGCCGTTCACGAGCCCACCTGGCCTCTGGAGCAGCCGGAACGCCTGGAGGCGCTTCTGGCTACGGGCATCCTGCCCCCGCGTGGGACGGGAGAGCCGGAGTTCGTCGCTTATTTCGCCCATCCCACGGAGGTCGTCCCGCTGTGCCGCGACGAGGGGTTTGAGATCGTGACCGTCCTGGGCGTCGAGGGGCTCGTGAGCATGATCGAGGGACCGGTGAACGTCCTTTCTGGAGACGCGTGGAGCGTATGGGTGGACCTGAACTATCAGGTGGCGGATGATCCCACCATTCACGGCTGCGTCGAGCATCTGTTGGTCGTCGCCGTCAAGCCCCGTTGGCGGGCGGTGCTGCGCCGGGTCGCCCGGCGGCTGAGCCGGGCTGGGGTGAGCTACAAAGTCGTCGGCGGGGCTTCGGTCGCGCTGCATGGCGTCCCGGTACCGGTGAAAGACATCGACATCGAGACGGACGCCGAAGGCGCTTACCGCTTCCAGGCCCTCTTCGCCGAACATGCAGTAGAGTCCGTGGCTTTGCGCGAGGATGCGACCTACCGCTCTCACCTCGGCCGCTTCGACTTCGACGGGGTCGTCATCGAGGTCATGGGGGACCTGCGACGGAGAGAAGATGAAAACTGGGTGCCCACGGCGGCGATGACGGAGACATCGGTGGATCTGGACGGCGCCCCTGTACGCGTCTCATGGCTGGAGGAGGAGACGCTGGCCTACATCCGGCAGGGAAGGCTCGACCGGGCCGCTCAGTGTCTGCCCCATTGCGATCGAGATCGGCTGCTGAAGCTGCTGCGCGGGGAACAGGATACGGGCGTGTTGTGAACGCCTCTCGTTTATGCACCCTTCATTCGATCCTCTTCTCAGCGTCCTTCGCGACACAGCGGTGAGCGGTAGGGGATTGCCGCTGTTCTACCCTTGACGAAATAGAACGTTTGTGCTATGCTTGGGGTGTCACTGCAAGGATTGGCTTGTTGACACGCGCAGGGCTGCGGCCCGGGGAGGCGAATGATGGGGAACCCGTTCGTTCATGTGGAGATCGGCACGCGTGACATGGAGAAAGCCCGGGGGTTCTATGAGAGGGCCTTCGATTGGAGGGTGGAGATCGCTCCCTCGGAAGGGCCGCCTTATGGCCTGATCGACACCGGGGCGCCGCCCAAGGGCGGTCTGTTTGCTCTCCCTCCAGATGTGCCCGTCGGCGTCACCGTGTACATCGGGGTCGATAGCATCGAAGAGGCGCTGAGCAGGATCGAGGCCGCCGGAGGGAAGACGGTGATGCCCAAACAGGAAGTCCCCAGCGAGGGATGGTTCGCCCTCTTCTCGGATTTGGACGGGAATGTGTTGGGGTTGTGGGAGGGAGCGCTGGACTAGCTCCCGGAAGAAGTGGGGGAGGACGTCCCCGGATCACCTTCTGTCTCCTCTCATCTTCCTCGTCGGCGCCGGTCCCGTGGATGTCAGCTGAGGGGAAGGACGTCGTCGGCAATCTCACTGGGCCATGCGGTATACTCCAAGGTGATGGGATCGATCCGGCACGGCGGCGCTGCTGGGAGAAGCACGGATGCACCAAGGAGGTATGGCATGGCCCCAATCATTTTCCATCCCGATATCAAGTACCGGCACAAGCTGTTCCTCATCGCAGGCTTGCTTGGCGTGATCGTCCTGGCGTTCAGTGTGGCGATGGGCATCGCGATCGGCGCCGATGTGGATGGCGCAGCGGGGATGCGCATCGGGGCGATCGTCGCCGTGCTGGTGAATCTGATCTGGCTCATCCCGGCCTTGCTCCTCATCCCCCCGTACTATCGCAGCCTCCGCTACGAGATCCATGAGGATGAGGTCATCGTGCATGCTGGCGTCATCACCAAGTCGGTCAAGCACGTGCCCTTTCGCACCGTAACCAATCTGAAGGTGGTGCAGGGGCCGCTGGATCGATTGTTCGGCATCGGCACGCTGAACATCCAGACGGCGGGCATGAGCGGACAGACGGGGGCGGAGGAGAGCCTGGTCGGGTTGCCGAACTTCCAGGAGGTCTATGAGCAGGTGGCGGAGGCCCTGCGACGCTTCCGGGGGGGCATGGCGCCCACACAGGCGGAGGTGGAGCCCGTGCCGGTAGAGGGGGATCTGCTGGCTGCCATCCTCGATGAGCTGCGGGCGATCCGTAGGATCCTCGAGCGGACGTGAGCAGGCGGGCGGATCTACGGGCCGTCGCGGCCTGAATCAGGGGGGAGGATCTCATGGCCCAGGTGACCGTTTCACGCACAGCTTTCAGGGAGTTCAACCGGGTGATGGTGTTGCTCTGGCGCCTGGGCCTGGGACGGTGGATCAACCTCTGTCCCGAGGTGGGAGGACGGATCATGGTCCTGACCACCATCGGGCGGCGGTCGGGCCTCAGACGGCGCACTCCGGTGAATTACGCTCCAGGGGACGGCGAGGTGTATTGCATGGCCGGCTTCGGCAGGAGGGCCGATTGGTATCGCAACCTCCAGGCAGACCCGGAGGTCGAGGTGTGGCTTCCGGAGGGGCGGTGGATCGGGCGCGCGGAGGAGGTTACAGACCCCGAGGAGCGATTGCCTCTCGTGCGGCAGGTCCTGGTGAACAGCGGGTTCGCCGCCTCGGCCTTTGCGGGCATTGATCCGCACACCATCTCCGACGAGGAGCTGCAAGGGGTGGCGGCCGACTGGCCCGTGCTCCGCATCCGGCTGGAGCACCCGCTCGGCGGTCCGGGCGGCCCGGGCGACCTGGCGTGGGTGTGGCCGGTGATCGGCGTCGTGGCGCTGGTGTGGCTGTGGAAACGGCTGCGATGATGTCTTCGCTTTGACAATTCCGGTCCTCCGTGTTATCATGAGAGTACTTCTGAGCATGGATTCGATGGTTATGGAAGGCATTTCTCACGTCGCATTGCCGTGTCAAGGCACCGCTCATAAGGCGGCTGTCGACGTGACCCCGCGCTTCAGCTCCGGCTGGCGCGGGTTTTATTTTGTCTACTTTTACTTTTTTGCCTACTGGAGTGTAGGCCCATCGCTCCATGCCGGGGAGGGTTAGCGGTTTCGCCAACGGAGTCAAAGACCGTAAGACATGAGAGAGCGTGGAGCGATGAGCCCACGCTCTTTTGTTTATTGGCACCGATTCGGCCCCAGGTAGCGCCGCCATCTGCGGTGGGGCGATTCAGGAGTCGCCCCACCCGGGTGTGGAGCCGTTCGTTGCGGCGATGGATGCTTCACGGCATCCCGTTTGCGTGCGGTGCTATCCGGCCCCATTCTGGACTCGATGAAGGAGGTTGCGATGCCCTGTCGTGGCGTTCGCGGTGCGACCACCGCCGAGGCCAACACCCGGGAGGCCATCTTGCAGGCGACCCGGCAGTTGCTGGCCTTGATGATCCGGCTGAACGACATCGATCCGGACGATGTGGCAAGCGTGATCTTCAGCACCACGCCTGATCTGGACGCCGAGTTCCCCGCACTCGCCGCACGGCAGTTGGGATGGCTGGAGGTCCCCCTGCTGTGCACGCACGAGATGCATGTGCCCGGGGCCCTGCCGCGCTGCATCCGGGTGCTGTTGCACTGGAATACGGAGAAATCGGCCCGGGAGATCAACCACGTCTATATCAAGGAGGCGGCTAGCCTGCGTCCCGATCTTTCCCAGATTCCGTCGGTGGATTGGGACGAACTGGAGGCATGGATCGCGGATCATCTCGCCGTTCATTCTGATGGCGGGAACCTCAAGCCGGAGGGGAATGCATCATGAAGAAGATGATCGTCGCCTTTCAGGGCGAGCATGGGGCCTATTCGGAGGAAGCCATCCGCCAGAACCTGGGGGATGAGGTGGAGACATTGCCCTGCCGCTCCTTCGAGGATCTCTTCGCGGCGGTGGAGTCCGGGCGGGCCGAGTTGGCGGCCTTACCGGTGGAGAACTCCGTCGCCGGGTCGATCAATCGGGCTTACGACTTGTTGTTGGAGCGGGACCTCAAGATCTGGGGGGAGATCGTGCTCCACGTGCGACACAACCTGATGGCGCCGCCCGGCACCACGTTGGAGCAGCTGACCCAGGTGCGATCGCATCCCCAGGCGCTGGCCCAGTGCGAGCGTTATCTCAACCAGCATGAGTTGAAGGCGGTGCCCTGGTATGACACGGCCGGCAGCGCCAAGGAGCTGGCGGCCAACCCTGAGCCGGGCGTGGGGGCGATCGCATCGGCGCTGGCTGCGGAGGTCTATGGCCTGGAGATCCTGGATCAGGATATTCAGGACCTGGCCTGGAACTACACGCGTTTCTTCCTCATCGGACATCAGGAGCCGGAGCGGAAGGATCCCAGCAAGACCTCCCTGGTGTTTGCGACGCCTCATACCCCTGGCGCCCTGCACGCTTGCCTGGGGGAGTTCGCCAATCGAGGCATCAACCTGACCAAGATCGAATCCCGCCCACGCCGCAACCGGCCGTGGCATTACGTCTTCTATCTGGATTTTGAGGGGCATTGGCAGGACAAGCGCTGTCGGGAGGCTCTGGTAGGGCTGTTGTCCCGGGCGGCCTTCGTGAAGCTGTTGGGCTCGTATCCGGCTGCCCCGATGCCACAGGTGGAGAACGGCGGCCAGGAGGCGCTGTTGCAGATTTGATGTGAGCGCTCGTATTGGCATACGCGACACACGTGGGGCGAGATTGGCTACGCTCCTCAGGCTTGGCCTTTCGGGTAGCGGAAGGCGCTACCTAGATATAGTGTGATGTCACAAAAGAAGCCGTATATATGGGTGCTCAATATGAGCGGATGGAAACGAGTGGGTTTCTCTGAGAGTGTGTCTGAGAAATGCCGCTGCTTCCGCTGTGGGGAGGCCCGAGGGGCTCCGCCCCTCCGGAAAAAGTCCTCCTTCCGCCTTCGACCTGCCCGGCCTCGGCCTGGATCTTTCGGGAAGGGCCGAGAAAGGCAGGTACAAGCCGGAAAAGGAGGATCTCCGTGGAGGGGAGATCCCCTCCACACCTCCCCTGTGGAGCTGATAGCTGAGGAAGATCCTCGGACACCTTGTCGGTAAATTCTCAGACACGCTCTGAGGTTTCACGCGAATATCAGAGCTTTTGAACATAGGGGGAGGGCCATGATCGTCGTGATGAAGCAAGACGCCACGGTCAGCGAGATCGGGGCGGTGATTGCCAAGGTCCAGGAGTTGGGGTTGCACCCGCATCCCATTTATGGCGAGATGCGCACCGTCGTCGCCATCGTGGGGGAGGAGCGGGTGGTCAATCCGGAGGTGTTCGAGGTGATGCCCGGGGTCGAGCGGACGATGCCTGTATTGCAGCCGTTCAAGCTGGCCAGCCGTGACTCGAAGCCGGATCCCTCGATCATCCGCCTGAACGGGTTGCACATCGGTGGCCGCCAGCTGGTCATGATGGCGGGACCCTGTTCCGTGGAGGATCGCTCGCAACTGTTGGAGACGGCCCATGCGGTGAAGGAGGCGGGCGCACACGTGCTGCGCGGCGGCGCCTTCAAGCCGCGCACGTCCCCTTACTCCTTCCAGGGGCTGGGCGAGAAGGGGTTGGAGCTGCTGGCGGAGGCGCGGGAGGAGACAGGCCTGCCCATCGTCACCGAGGTGATGACCCCGGAGACGGTGCCGCTGGTGGCGCACTACGCGGATATCCTGCAGATCGGCGCTCGGAACATGCAGAA